>JAEYPG010000663.1 GCA_023410975.1 Pseudomonadota bacterium | reverse complement strand
ACTCGGGCGTGCGCCAGAAGGTGTCGGTGCGCCACTGCGGCAGCGGCCGCTTCGCGGTGATGCCCAGCACCCGCTGCGACAGCCGCGCCAGCGCGGGCACGCGGTCGCGCAGGTTCAGCACCGCGGCCCAGCGCGCGGCCTGCGGCGCGTAGTCCGGCAGCCGGGCGATGAACTTGTCCTTGAGCGTGTGGCCGTGGCGGCGCTTGTAGTGCGCCAGCCATTCGGTCTTCATGCGCGCCATGTCCACGCCGGTGGGGCAGTCGCGCTTGCAGCCCTTGCAGCCCACGCACAGCTCCATGGCCTCGCGCACGGTCTCGCCGGTGAAGGCGTCCTCGCCGAGCTGGCCCGACAGCGCCAGCCTCAGCGTGTTGGCGCGCCCGCGCGTGAGGTGCGTCTCGTCCCGCGTGACGCGGTAGCTCGGGCACATGGTGCCGGCGTCGAACTTGCGGCAGTGGCCGTTGTTGTTGCACATCTCCACCGCCTTGGCGAAGCCGCCGGTGGTGTCGCCGCCGGTGCCGGGTGCGGTGGTTTCTTCCGTGACGGGATCGTTCTGCACGTCCCACGCGGACCAGTCGAGCACGGGCTTGAGCTCGATGGTGCGGTACGGGCGCGGCGACTGCGCCGGCGCGAAGCGGAAGAGGGACCCGTCGTCCATGCGCGGCGGGTCGATGATCTTGCCCGGGTTGAACAGGCCGATCGGGTCCAGCCGCTCCTTGATGGCGCGGAAGGCGTCGTTGAGCGCGGGACCGAACTGCCACTCGATCCACTCGCCGCGGCACAGCCCGTCGCCGTGCTCGCCGCTGTAGGCGCCCTTGTAGCGGCGCACCAGCGCGGCGGCCTCTTCGGCGATGGCGCGCATGCGCTGGGCGCCGTCGCGGCGCATGTCCAGGATCGGCCGCACGTGCAGCGTGCCCACCGACGCATGCGCGTACCAGGTGCCGCGCGAGCCGTGGCGCGCGAACACCTCGGTCAGCGCATCCGTGTACTCGGCCAGGTGCTCCAGCGGCACCGCGCAGTCCTCGATGAAGCTCACCGGCTTCCCGTCGCCCTTGAGGCTCATCATGATGTTGAGCCCCGCCTTGCGCACCTCCCAGAGGTTCTTCTGCATGGCGTCGTCGGGCATCTCGACCACGCTGCCCTTGAGGCCCAGGTCGCCCATCAGTGCCGCCAGGTCGGCGAGCCTGGGCAGCAGCGCGGCCTTGTCGCTGCCCGCGAATTCCACCAGCAGGATCGCGGCCGGCTTGCCGATGAGCGCGGTTTCGATGGTCGGGCGGAAGGCCGGGTTGGAGAGGCTGAGCTCGATCATCGTGCGATCGACCAGCTCCACCGCCGTGGGCCCCAGCTTGACGATGTGCTGCGCCGCGTCCATGGCGGCGTGGAAGGTGGGGAAGTTGACCACGCCCAGCACCTTGGCGCGCGGCAGCTCGGCCAGCGCCAGCGTCAGCGTGCGCGTGCAGGCCAGCGTGCCTTCCGAGCCGATGAGCAGGTGCGCCAGGTTGACGCTGCCGTCGCCCGTGTAGGGCCGCTCGTTCTGGTTGTGGAAGATGTCCAGGTTGTAGCCGGCGACGCGGCGCAGCACCTTGGGCCAGTGCTGCTCGATCTGCTCGCGGTGGGCCAGCGCCAGGTCGCGCACGTACTCGCCGATGGCCCGCGCGCTCGCGCTGGCTTGCGCCATCGGGCCGAAGTCCACCTGTGAACCGTCCGAGAGCCAGGCGCTGGCGCCCAGGACGTTGTGGACCATGTTGCCGTAGGCGATGGAGCGCGAGCCGCAGGAGTTGTTGCCCGCCATGCCGCCCAGCGTGGCCTGCGCGGCGGTGGACACGTCCACCGGGAACCACAGCCCGTGCTGCTTGAGCTGCGCGTTGAGGTGGTCCAGCACGATGCCGGGCTCGACCGTGACCGTGCGTCTTGCCGGGTCCACGTCCAGCACGCGGCGCAGGTGCTTGGTGTGGTCGATCACCAGCGCCGCGCCCACGGTCTGGCCGCACTGGCTGGTGCCGCCGCCGCGCGGCAGCACCGGCACGCGCAGCTCGCGCGCGATGTCGATGGCGGTGCGCACGTCCGCCTCGCTCCTGGGCACCAGCACGCCCACCGGCATCACCTGGTAGATGGAGGCGTCGGTGGCGTAGCGGCCGCGCGAGCCGGCGTCGAAGCGCACCTCGCCCTGGGTCTCGGCGCGCAGGCGCTTCTCCAGCGCGAGCGACACCTCGTTGGCCACCGGCTCGGTGCCGCGCGGCTGCAGCCGCTGGGGCGTTTCCATCTTCATGCCTGTTCCCCCTGGGCCGTGGCGGGCGCCAGCGCACCGCTGTTGATCATGCTCAGCACGGTGTCGCGCTTGCGCTGCAGGTGCTCCACCAGCACCGCCTTGAGCCCCGCGGCGTCGCGCGCGGCCAGCATCTCGATCATCCGGCCGTGTTCCTTCACGGCCTCCTGCCACTTGGTGCGTTCCTGGTTGGTGCGGAAGCGCAACGACTGCACCCGCGCGTTGAGCGCGCGGTAGGTGCTGGTGAGCACCGGGTTCTTGGCCGCGGCGTTGATGCCGTCGTGGATCTGGGCGTTGAAGCGGTAGTAGCCGGGCAGGTCGCCGCGCGCATGGCAGGCCAGCATCTCGTAGTGCAGCGCGCGCAGCTCGGCCACCTCGGCGTCGGTGATGCGCTGCGCTGCCAGCTCGCCGGAGAGGCCCTCCAGGCTGGCCAGCACCTCGAAGGTGTGGCGCACGGTCTCCTCGTCCATCTGCACCGCCACCGCGCCGCGGTTGGGCAGCAGGTCCACCAGCCCTTCGGCGGCCAGCGCGCGGATCGCCTCGCGCAAGGGCGTGCGCGACACGCCCAGCCGCTCGGCCAGCTCGCGCTCGTTGAGCTTGGAGCCGGGCGCGATGCGCCCCTCCACCAGCATGTCGCGCAGCCGCGTCGCCACCTGCTCGTGCAGGCTGCGGCGCGCGATCTCGATCACTTCGGCCATGGCATCAGAACCTCCGCCTCCATTTTTGCATACAACATGCAATCTCTACTTTCTAAGCATGGTGGGGATGTCCCGGGGGTGCTTTTGGCATTTTGTATGCAAACTGGGCGACGAAAGGACGGACCCATGCAGACTCTCGACGTTCACCCCACCGGCCGCCACTTCCTGCAGATCCCGGGGCCCAGCCCAGTCCCGGATCGCATCCTGCGGGCCATGAGCCTGCCGACCATCGACCACCGCGGCCCGGAGTTCGGGCCGCTGGGCAAGCGCGTGATCGCCGGCATGCAGCAGGTGTTCCAGACCCGGCACCCGGTGGTCATCTACCCGGCCTCGGGCACGGGCGCCTGGGAGGCGGCGCTGTCCAACACGCTCAGCCCCGGTGACACCGTGCTGATGTACGAGACGGGCCACTTCGCCACGCTGTGGCGGCGCCTGGCCGAGCGGCTGGGGGTGGAGGTGGAATTCCTCACCTGGCCGGAGAGCGATGCGGTACTGCCCGAGGCGCCGGGCTGGCGCCAGGGCGTGCGCGCGGACCTGATCGAGGAGCGGCTGAGCCGCGACGGCGCGCACCGCATCAAGGCCGTGTGCGTGGTGCACAACGAGACCTCCACCGGCGTCACCTCCGACATCGCCGCCGTGCGCCGCGCCATCGACGCCGCGCACCACCCGGCGCTGCTGATGGTGGACACCATCTCGGGCCTGGGCAGCGCCGATTTCCGGCACGACGAGTGGGGCGTGGACGTGTCGGTCAGCGGCTCGCAGAAGGGCCTGATGCTGCCGCCGGGCATCAGCTTCAACGCGCTCTCGCCCAAGGCGCTGGAGGCGTCGCGCAGCGCGAAGCTGCCGCGCTCGTTCTGGGCCTGGGACGAGATCGTGGAGATGAACGCCACCGGCTACTGGCCCTACACGCCCAACACGAACCTGCTCTACGGCTTGTCGGAAGCGCTGGACATGCTGCTGGGCCAGGGCCTGCCGCAGGTGTTCGCGCGCCACCGGCGCTGGGGCGCGGGCGTGCGTGCCGCGGTGCAGGCCTGGGGGCTTCACGTGCAGTGCGCGGACCCCAAGGTGTATTCGCCGGTGCTCACCGGCGTGATCCTGCCGCCGGGGGTGGATGCGGACGCGGTGCGGCGGCTCATCCACCAGCGCTTCGACCTGTCGCTGGGCATGGGCCTGGGCAAGGTCAAGGGCCGCATGTTCCGCATGGGCCACCTGGGCGACAGCAACGACCTCACGCTGGTGGCGATGGTGGCCGGCGTGGAGATGGGCCTGAAGCTCGCCGGCGTGCCTTTGGCCGGCAGCGGCGTGCAAGCCGCCATGGAGCACTTCGCGGCCTCGGCGAGCCCGGGGACGCCGGCCGACACGGGCGGCTGAGGCCCGCGGACCACACCGCCCGCGTGACCGAACCGGCACGCCGGCGCTGACACGCCACGACCACTGCTGCGTCATTCCTCCCTGCGCGGGAATGACGCAGCAGGAGGCGGAGCGCACCCGCTCACGGCCTCCCTCTGACCCATCGTCTTCTTCACTTCGCCTGCGCGACGGCACCCGCGCGCAGGCCCGATCCCGCGTTCCTGCATTCCCAACCTTCTTACGGCGACAGACCAACGAGAGGAGACAACCATGCAACGCAGAACCTTTGCGGCCGCGGCCGCCGGCTTCCTGGCCGCCCCCTGGGTGCACGCCCAACCGGCCTTCGGCGGCCCGGTGCGCATCGTCGTGGGCTTCGCGCCCGGCGGCGGCACCGACATCCTGGCGCGCGTGCTGGCGCAGAAGCTGGGCGCCATGTGGGACACCCAAGTGCTGGTGGACAACCGTGCCGGCGCCAGCGGCACGCTCGCGGCGGACCTCGTGGCCAAGGCGCCGGCCGACGGCCTCACGCTGCTGATGGCACACATCAACAGCCACGCCATCGCTCCATCGCTGTTGCCCAGCATCAAGTACGACGCGGTCAAGGACTTCTCGCCGCTGGCGCTGGTAGGCGTCACGCCCAATCTGCTCATCTGCAACGAGAAGCAGGAGGCGCGCACGGTCAAGGACATCGTCGAGCTCTGCCGCAAGAACCCCGGCAAGATCAGCTTCGGCTCCGCCGGCACCGGCTCGGCGCAGCACCTGGCGCTGGAGATGTTCAAGCTCGCCGCCCACGTCGATGCGCTGCACGTGCCCTACAAGGGCTCGGGCCCGATGCTCACGGACCTCATGGGCGGGCAGATCCACTACAGCTTCGACACCATGACCGCCGCCACGCCGCACGTGAAGAGCGGCAAGGCCATCGCCATCGCGCAGACGCGGCCGCAGCGCGCCAAGGGCCATCCCAACGTGCCGACCATGGCCGAGTCCGGCTACCCCGGCTTCGACGCCACCACCTGGTACGGGCTGGTCGGGCCCGCTCGCATGGCGCCGGGGCTGGTCAAGCGCATCAACGAGGACGTCAACCGCGCCCTGGTGATGCCCGACGTGATGGAGAAGCTGGAGCAGTCCGGCGCCGAGGACGGTGGCGGCTCGGCCGAGAAGTTCGCCGCGTTCATCCAGGCCGAGTCCCGCAAGTGGGCCAAGGTCATCAAGGACGCCAACGTCAAGGCAGACGCCTGAGGCACCGCATGAGCAGTACCCAACGCAACCTGAACGGGGCCCCGCGCCCCTTGCCCCTGGCGGGCGTGCGCGTGCTCGACGTCAGCCAGGTCATGGCCGGCCCCTATGCCTGCATGCTGCTGGGCGACCTGGGGGCCGACGTGGTCAAGATCGAGCCGCCCGGCACCGGCGACCAGACCCGCGGCGCCATGGGCTTCAAGCTCAAGGGCAACGACTCGCTAGGCTTCATCAACCTCAACCGCAACAAGCGCAGCATCGCGATCAACCTCAAGTCCGAGGCGGGCAAGGAGGTGATGCGGCGCCTGGTGGCCGAGGCCGACGTGCTGGTGGAGAACTACCGCCCCGGCGTGCTCAGGAAGCTGGGCTTCGGCTACGAGGCCTGCCGCGAGCTCAACCCGCGGCTGGTGTACGCCAGCATCTCAGGCTTCGGCCAGAGCGGGCCGTGGTCCGACCGCCCGGGCTTCGACCTGATGGCGCAGGCCATGTCCGGCGTGATGAGCGTCACCGGCCATCCCGACTCGCCGCCGGTGAAGGCCGGCGTGCCGGTGGCCGACATCGGCTGCGGGATGCTGGCGGTGTACGGCATCCTGGGCGCGTACATCGGGGCGCAGAAGAGCGGCGAAGGGCAGTACGTGGACGCGTCGCTGTTCGACACCGCGTTGGCCTTCTCGGTCTGGGACGTCTGCGACTACTGGGGCACCGGCCGCGTGCCGGAGCCGGTGGGCACGGCCAACAAGATGAGCGCGCCCTACCAGGCCGTGGCCTGCGCGGACGGCCACTTCGTGATGGGCGCCAACAACCAGAAGCTGTGGCTGCGGCTGTGCCAGGTGATCCAGCGCCCGGACCTGGCGAGCGACGGGCGCTTCGCGGACATCGCAGCACGGCTGCGCAACCGCCCCGCGTTGATCGAGGAACTGGAAAAAACGTTCAGGACGAAGCCCAAGGACTATTGGGTGGAGACGCTGCTGGAGGCGGGCATCCCGGCCGGGCCGATCCTGAACTACGCCGAGGCCTTCGACAGCGACCATGCGCAGGCGCGCGGGATGCGGATGGAGATCGACCATCCGGTCGAAGGCCGGGTGCCCAACATCGGCTTCCCCGTGAAGCTGTCGGGCACGCCGCCGCAGGTGCGCCGCCATCCGCCGCTGCTGGGCGAGCACACCGACGAGGTGCTGGCCGAACTGGGCGTCTCGGACGCCGAGCGCGCCGCACTGGCGCAGCAGGGGGCCTTCAGCCATGAGTGACGCCGGCACGCGGGCCGCGGCGGCCGACGAGGGGCGGGTGCGCCTGTCACTGCGCGAAGGCGTCGCCGAGGTGGTGTTCGACCGCCCGGCCGCGCGCAACGCCATGACCTGGTCGATGTACGAGGCGCTGGAGCGCATCTGCCAGCGCGTCGCAGCAGACCCCGAGGTGCGCGTGGTGCTGTTCCGCGGCGCAGGCGGGCAGGCCTTCGTGGCCGGCACGGACATCGCGCAGTTCCGGGACTTCAGCAGCGGCGCGGACGGCGTGGCCTACGAGCGGCGCATCGACGCGCTGATCGACCAGGTGGCCTCGCTGCCCATGCCGACGCTGGCGCTGGTGGAGGGCTTTGCCGTGGGCGGCGGGCTGGCGATCGCCACGGCCTGCGACTTCCGCCTCGCCACGCCCGATGCGCGCTTCGGCGTGCCGATCGCGCGCACGCTGGGCAACTGCCTGTCCATCGCCAACGTCGCGCGGCTGCAGGACGCCTTAGGCACGCAGCGCGTCAAGCGGATGCTGCTGCTGGCGGAGTTGCTGGGTGCCGACGAGGCGCGGGGCTGCGGCTACCTGCACGGCGTGTTTGCGCGGGACGCCATCGAGGAGGAGGCGCGCATGTTGTGCGCGGCGCTGGCCGCGCTGGCGCCGGTGACGCAGGCGGTGTCCAAGGAGGCGCTGCGCCGGCTGGCGCTGGCGGCCTTGCCGCAGGCGGAGGACTTGATCCGGCGCTGCTACGGCAGCGCTGACTTCCGCGAAGGCGTGGCGGCGTTCACGCAGCGCCGGCCGCCGACGTGGAAGGGGCTTTGACCGCCTGATCCATCCAAGAGGCAGCCGAGCGCTCCACGCCCATTCCCTACGGGCCCCGCGTCGCCGAGCGGGGCTCTTTCAATGGCGCTGGTGCGGCCTCAGGCTGCGGCGCCGGATCACCAGAAGCGGCCGCTGCGCTGCAGCGCCACGGGCTGGCCGCCGGTGTAGCGCTCGCGCAGTGCCCAGACCTCGCGCCGGACCTGCGCGAGCGACATCTCGCCGCGGGCGGCGCGGCGTTCGAGGTCGGCAAAAGCCATCTCGTAGTCAGGATGGGCTCCGTGACGGCAATCCTTGGTGTTGCTGGCGTTGTCCATCGGTGTCGGCGATAGCTGGTCTGGTTGGGCGTGGCGCTTCTTGCAGGACAGGAGATGCCCCGCGGAGGGTCATTTCAAAGGCCGGGGTAGGGTCTTGAGGCAAACCGCGTTCCATGCCTCGGCGCCTGCCTTACAGGTGCTTTGGCCCTCCGGCGCCTTCAGGGTTTCCTGATCACGAAGCATCTCCCAGATGACGGTGCTTGCGCGTGTGGGAAATGCGCACGGGTTTTTCCGTACCGGGCAGGCGCTTCAAATGGAAGGGCCATGGCGCTCCTTTGCATGAGGAGCTGATGCGGGAACCGGTCATGGCGTGCGGTGGCAGATGCAGTCTCAACGGAATTCCGTGAGGCGAGCGGGCCGGCATAACGCCGCAGCCAACGCGCAAAAGGTGCCAGGCCGGTTGTGCCGGCCGGGCGACTCGTAACGCACAAACCGGCCGACGCTACGCCGACCTTCGTGCCGACGCAGCCCTTTGAGGGAGGGGTCCAACCAGGCCCGGCGATCCGGTCACATTGGCCGCCAGGAGGCAACGATGGCGACCAATCGATGTGATCCCCGTCATGAAGGCTACAAGGCCGGTGGCTACTTCGGCGGCAGCTGCCCGTACCCCTGCGGCTCGGAAGATGCCCTGGCGTGGCAGCACGGCTGGGAGGAAGGAGCGAAGCGGCACAGGAGCACGGCAGGCCCGGATCTACAGCCGCCGGCGCGGTGGCGGAAGCTCCTCAGGCGGCTGCGCGCGCTGGTGCCTTCGCCCCGTTGAGCACGCCAGCCGCATGGCATGCGTCCGGCCGATACGGCAGCGGGGGCGCTAATCGCCCCGAAGTTACCCCCGTTTGCTGTGGACAACTCTGTGGCGTACCTGCCCGCCATGATCTCAAGCCGTTGATTCACATGGATATTCAGGGGCTGCACAAAAATTAGGCACCCGCGGCCGTTCTGGCTTCGAGGGGCACGGCGCCGAAACCTGGATGCCGGGCGGGGAGGGGAGTGGGCATGGTGCCCACGGCAGCCATGCCGCCTTCGGGGAAGACCAAGCCAGCTCGTCCCCAGCGGGTCGCGGCGAAGCTCAAGCCGCGGATGCCGCAGGCTGTCCCAACGGTGGCAGCTACGTCAAGTTGGATGCATGCTCAACCGATGCGGCACGAGGCTGGTCCCGGCGGGCAGTCGCGTGCTCCTGCGGCGCGGCTTGCGCCCATGCCAGCTCGACCAGGATGCCGCCCTCGTCGCTGGCCCTCAGGCCGTTGAAGGTTGCGGGCCATGCTTCCAGCCGGGATTCCAGCCCGTCGATCACGGAGAAGCACACCTGGACCGCGCCCACGTGCGCTCCATCGGGTCCCAGGACGCCGCGCAGGTCGTCAGTGGTCAGGCACTTCATTCCCGCATCGGCCAGGCCTTGCAGCATGCCCTGCCTGGGATCGACGGCGGCGTAGCGCGCCAGCGGATCGAGATGGGCATTGAAGTCGCCGGCCACGCACAGTGCGTGGTCCGGATACTCGCGGGACAGACGCAGCCATTCCGCGCGCTGGCGGTTCACGGCATCCTGGTGGCGCTGCCAGGACAGCGCCTGGCGCTGCGCCACGCCGCCATGGGCGTGCGTGATGACGGTGCCATAGACCAACAGCGGGCGGCCCAGCGCCGGCACCTCCAGCCGCGCGGCGACCGTCACGACCGGATCTTCCGTGTCAATGGGACTCAACGGAAACCTGGACCACAGCACGACACGGTGCTCGCCTTTCTGGCGGAAGTCCGCGTGGGGCGTGGAGCTGCGCACGTGGCCGCCTGCGGGCACGTTGGCGTCGTGGGCCTCGGTGAGGATCCACAGGTCGGCCTCGCGTTGCCGCAGAACTTCGAGTTGCCTGGGAATGCGGGTGCGGTGAAACGCGCCCGAGCGTCCCAGGTTCCAGGTGCCGATCCGCAATGCGTCCAAGGTTGCCTTCCCCTTCCATCGCTGTGCTTCCACCACCTTGGCGCCACGGGTAGACAGCCCGCTGCAATGGCAAAGCCTTGTTGCAGTCAACTTGATCTCAAGCTGGAAACGGAGCAACGCGCGGGCCTGCCCGCAATGGCCCGGGTGCTGGGACCGGCAGCGTGCAGGCGCGCCGTGCCGACGGCTGCCAGCACCCGCGCCGCGCGGCATGATCGACAGTCTGCCGCTCAGGCACGGAAGAGGAGCCTCTACACATGAAGATCATTCGCGCCCGGGAGTTCCAGGCCGGCAAGGCCTGGGGAGCGATGGACATCGCCAGGATGGACGGCATCACGACCCGGCTGCACTGGACGGACCAGCCCTACCGCTGGCACGTCAACGACGGGCAGGAGGTTTTCGCGGTGCTCGACGGCGTGGTCGAGATGCGCTACCGCGTGGACGGCGTTGAGAAATCAACGCTCCTGGAGACGGGCGACATCTTCTTCGCCGACGAGGGCTGCGAGCACGTGGCGCATCCCCGTGGGCCTGCGCGGGTGCTGGTGGTCGAGAAGGAAGGGTCCGTCTGATCCCAGCTCTGTTTCGAGAGTGAAGTGGATCCCGTTTGCCCCCAGCTTGTCGAAGGGCTCAAGGCGAATGGTGATCTTTCACTGGCGACTGGGACTTGGCATGAGCCGGGTGTCGCGTCCTGGGGCGCACGCCTGCTGCGGGGGCTGTGCCGCCTGCGTGGCTTCTCCGCGCAAGGCGCCAGCGCTTGGGGAGGCCGAGCGACGGCCCGGACGTTCGGCGTTGTCCTGTGCTGGTTGCGGCGGCATCCTCTTCTCGGAAGGCATTTATAACAACATACGAGTTATCATCGACAAACATCACCACCCTTGACACTCCACCCACGAGAACGCCAACGGCTGTCATTCACTCCTGCATACCTGCACTGCACTTACACCGCGAAACCCGAACGACTCAGGCCGGTTTCGAGATCGCCACGCAAGATGCCGAAGAGTCCATTGCAATCATCAGAAGCTCGTATGTTGTACGCTGCGGCGGTTCCAGCGAACGGGCCAAGGGATGCGGCCACTGCGGTCCTGCAGTGCCGAATACGGGCAGAAGCCCGTGTCTCATGGCTCCGGGGTGCCGTTCTCAACGGCCCCAGCGTACCGTTTGCTGCTGAGAGCCACTGCTGCAGGGAGTCATGCAATGCCAGGGATCGACAAGGAAGAGGACGTTTCCACCGGCTGGGTGAAGCCAGTTGCCAAGCCCACCCGCGAATCACTGCAGGCGCGCGTCGCCGGGTTGCGCGCCGAACTGGCCGAGGCCGAGGCGCAGCTCAAGGCGATGGAGGAGGACTCCCGGCTGGAAGCACTGGTGAAGATCCGCAACCTCATGCGGGCCTTCGAGCTGACGTCGGAAGACCTGGGGCTGGAAGCGCCACCGCCCAGGCCTCGCGGCCGGCCGCGCAAGCAGCCGGGCTGAACCACACCCCTTCCACGAGCGGCGGAGAGCAGCCGCCGCTCGGCCGGCTTGCGCTTCAGCAGCGCCCGCGGGTGGCTGCGAGCTCGATCACAGAGGCGCACCATGACGCCGTTGCCGCCGCACCCGGCCAGCAAGGGAATGGCCGGAACGGAACAACCTCCCCCCGCCGTCCCCATAAGGTTTGGTTCGCAACCAAATTGACATAATGACGATTGGCGGGCGGCAATCCCGGCATCGTGTCGTTGTGCAGCCGCGAGCTGCTTGCGGGGCTCAAGGGGCGCGTGTCGCGCGAAAACGCCACTGGAAGCGCCTCATGAGCCCGGCATCTCGGAAATCAGCCGGCCCAGGATTTGAATGCCCGGCTCGATGGCTTTGGGCGCAATGGCGGACCAGCCCAAGCGCATGAACTGCCGCTGCGCGGGTTGTGCCATGAAGAACACCTCGCCGGGCTCGACGAGCACGCCCTGCTCGCGGGCACGCGCAGCCAACTCCGTGGCGTCCAGTCCGCTGGGCAGCGACACCCAGCAGGAACTGCCTCCGGACACCGGCGTCACCTGGCATTGCGGGGCATGCCGGGCCAGCGCGTCCAGCACGCAGGCGCCGCGTTCGCGCCAGGCACCGGCCGTGCGGCGCAGCAGCGAGTCATGGTGACCCAGGGACAGGAACAGCGCGAAGGCGCGCTGCACCATGGCGGAGGGATGCCGCAGCTCCAGCCGGCGCAGCGCGCGCAGCTCGGAGATGAGCTCGGCAGGCCCGACGACGTAACCCATGCGCAGTCCGGGCGCCACGGTCTTGGAGAGGCTGCCGATGTAGATCACCCGGTCGGCGCGGTCCAGGCTCTTGAGCGCGGGAAAGGGATCGGCATCGAAGCGGTTTTCGCTCTCGTAGTCGTCTTCGATGACCACGAAGTCCTGCTCCTGTGCCATGCGCAGCAGCGCTTGCCGGCGCTGCAGCGGCATCGTCACGGTCGTTGGGCACTGGTGGCTGGGCGTGGTGTAGACGTAGTCGCAGCCGGCCAGGGCGTCGCTCACCGGCAGGCCCTGATCGTCCACCGGCACCGTCCTCAGCGCACTGGTGCGGCTGGAGAAGATGTTGCGGGCATCGGGATAGCCGGGCTCTTCCATCGCCACCCGGGTGCCTTCACGCATCAGAAGGTCGGCCGTGAGGTACAGCGCGTGCTGCGCTCCCACGGTGACGACCACCTCGTCCGGCGTCGCCCATACGCCGCGGCGCGGCAGCACGCGCGAGCAGATCTGCTGTACCAGCCGCTCGTCGTCGCGCATGATCTGGTCGGGCGCCCAGTCGCGGATGTCCATCACGCTGAGCGCCTTGATGCAGCACTCGCGCCAGTCGGCGGTGGGAAACAGCGCCGCGTCGAACTGGCCGTAGAGGAAGGGGTATGGATAGCGTTGCCAGTCCACCGGCTTGACGATGCTGCGCTGGTGCGACGGGCGCAGTCGAAAGCGCGAGGACCAGTCCGGTGTCTGCCGCGCTGGCTGTTGCGCAGGAGACTGGTTGTCATCGCGCACGCGTCCGGACAGCACATCCTGGCTGACGAAGTAGCCGCTGCGCTGGCGAGGCAGGATGAAGCCCTCGTCAGCCAGCTGCTGGTAGGCCAGCACGACGGTATTGCGCGCCACGCCCAGCTCATGGGCCAGCTCGCGACTTGACGGCAGCGAGTCGCCGGGCGCGAGCTGTCCGCCCAGGATGGCGTCCACGACCATGCTGCGCACGCGCGCCTGCAGGCTCTGGTGCTGCTGGGCGCTGCGTTCGAGCAGCTGCTTCCACATGGCGGCGCTGTAGCGCTGGGACATCATGACTCCGCGGGAACGACTGGCCTCAACGATCGTGCCGATCTGGTGCTAACGGCGGCCGCAGCGGCGGCCCACACTGCGCGCCTGCAAGTGTGGACCATCCCCGGACTGCCCCATGAAACCGCTTCTCCGCATCATCGAACAGGCGCGCAGCGCGCCGCAGCGCATCGTCCTTTGCGAAGGCGAAGACCCGCGCGTGCTCCAGGCCGCCGCGCGCGCGCGCCGTGAGGGCATCGCGCAGCTGACGCTGGTGGGCGATGCCCGCCGCATCATCGGCGCGGCGCGGCGCTGCGGCGCCGACCTCGACGGCATCGACCTCGCCGAGCCGTCGCGCTCGCCGCACGCGCACGCC
>JAEYPG010000495.1 GCA_023410975.1 Pseudomonadota bacterium | reverse complement strand
CGCGGTGACTGCGCGCGTGGCGCGCGAGCTGCAGATGGTGCTGATGGTGGATGCGGCCGGCCGCGCCGGGCCGCATCCCACGGCCACGCCGGAGCAGATGCTGGAGCTGGTACAGGCGCAGCTGCGCGGCAACCCGGGCTACGCGCCAGCCTGGATGTGGGCCGCCGTGGCGCACCTGCGGCTGGGCGACGCCGCGACGGCCGTGCGGGAAGCCGGCGAAGCGCTGCGCCTGGCCGGTCCCGACGACCCGGACGCGGGCCTCTTCTACGGCGTGCTGGCGCGGGCGCGGCTCTTCGACGGCGATGCCCAGGGTGCGCTGGAGGCGGGCGAGAAGGCGATGCGGGTGCCGGGCGGCAACCGCTACGCGCCGCTGGTGGTGTCGGCGGCGGCGATGGCGCTGGGCAACGTGGAACACGGCCGGCGCGTGATGGCTGAATTCCTGGCGCGCAATCCGGGCTGGAGCGAGGGAAAACTCAATGCCGTTTGGCCGCCGGCCGGCATGGGCAACGAGGAGTGGAATAGCAAGTACGTCGCGCTGCTGCGGGCGGCCGGGTTGCCGCAGAGGTGAGAGCTGGCTGTCGGTGTTCAGGGTACGGGGTCGGCCGTATTTCAATGAGACCAGCCAGGCGCCGGTTTCAAGCACGCTCCGATACGAAAATCCTGGAGCCATTCATTGGGTGAAATGACTTTTGAAACTGGACATCAGGCAAAAATGTCGAGACCCTGGGAAAATACTGGGTAATGGATGAAAAATTTCAGGTATCTATAGCCCAATCGCGGGGGTGGCCTCTCGTGTTCGTTCATTACCCTGTCGCGTGCAGGCTTTGGCATGGCCTGCGGGGGAAATGGCATGAAGCACTCGTATTTATTTGGAATTTTGGCTGCCCTCGTGTTGGCGCCAATGGCCTGGGCGGAGTCAGGAGATATGTCCGCCAGCGGAACCAAGATCCCGTCCACGACAACCTTATATGGACGCCTCCCGTGTGGCGAGTGAGTTTTTGAAGTTCTGACTGGGCGGAATTGACTGCGTCCTTATATCCGGCCTACTGGTGCAGTTCGGGCATGAGCCCGCTGCTGGCCTTGATGGTCATTCGCGAGGTCGGTGCTCATCTGCCAAAAGGACTTGGCTTGCTTGCCTGTCCAAGTTGTCGTTCAGCTTTACCCGACCCACGGTCTAACCGCTTTGCCATCACTTCATCGACTCGACTCACGCACTCTTTGGCATATCACTCCGGTTGTTGAGTTAGCTACAAATTAATCGCTCACGAGGCACAGGCCATGGGCAAATTACTCTTCCATTCCCGTTGGTATGTACGACCATGAGCTACCAGAGCCCAGGCCGTGCGCGCCATCTTGTTGGCCAGAGCCACCGCGACCACATTCAACGGGCGTCGTGCCAGCATTTTTTCGAGCCACAGCGGCTTGTGCTTGGTGCGCTCGATGACCGAGCGCGCCCCGTTGATCAGCAAAGTGCGCAGGTAGGGGTCGCCGCGCTTGGAGAGCTTGCCCACCCGTGTCTTGCCACCGGTGCCACTATGCGCGGGCACAAGTCCCAGACTGGCGGAGAACTCGCGCCCCGAACGCCAGTCCTGTCCATCGCCGAGCGTGGCTGCCAATGCTGTAGCGCCCAGCAGACCAATACCTGGCACTTGGCGCAGCGTACTGGCGCTGTCGATCTGCTTCTGCAGTGCTGCGAGCTGGTGCTCCAGAGCTTCGATGCGCTGCTCCACCTGTACCAGCATCTGCAGTTGCCCGTCCACCAGGGTTTGCATCGTCGCTGGCAGCTGCGCGTCGATCTCAGCGCGCTGCTGCGCCAGCGCCTTCAGGCCTGCATTGCGTCCGCCACGAAGCACAACACCGAACTCGTAGAGCAGGCCCCGAAGCGCGTTGACCGTTGCCGTGCGGACAGTCACCCAGTGCGATCGCGTGCGATGCACCGCCAGCACGGCTTGCTGCTCACGGCTCTTTATCGGCACACGCCGAATGTCCTCGTGCTGTGCAGCGACCCAGATTGCCCGCGCATCAGCGGCGTCATCCTTGTTGCTGCGGACGAAAGGTTTGACGTGCTGAGCTGGCAGCAGCTCCACCTGGTGGCCGAGCTCGCCAAGCACGCGAGCCCAGTGGTGTGCACTGCCGCAGGCTTCCATCGCAACTCGTACCGGCTGCAGCGGTGCGAAGTACTCCGCCAGCTTCGCTCGCGGCACCTTCTTGCGCTTGATCTCCCCAGTCTGGGAGTCCACCCAGTGCAACTGCATCACGTTCTTGGCCAAGTCCAGGCCGTAAGTCGTACGATCCATCTGAGGCCTCCGTCTTCAGGCGATGTTGCAAGCAGCGCCAATTGGGCACTTCGATGCCGTGTGACGCGAGGCCTCCCTGATCCCCTGGTCAGCGGTATTCCTGCTGCTCGGCAGACCCCGCTGGCCTCAGCGGATGGGAGGCGTCCATACCATCTACCAACTGCATGACTTGGGCTCTCCAGATTTCAAGAGCAGTTATGCCCGGTCCTTGAGCAGCAACGGCAAGGCGGCAGGCTACGTCACCTTCGACATCGCCGGCAACCAGCGGCCGGCCCTGTTCCAGCTCGGCAATTTGCCCACGCCCATCTACACCGACGGGCCGGGTGAGGCCACGGGCATCAACGACGAGGGCGAAGTTGTCGGGTGGTATTGGCGCGGAGAGAAGAAGCAGGCTTTTCTGTGGAAGAACCATGGGTTGCAATTGCTGATGTCGCCCATTGGCGGAGATTCCGTGGCTACGGGCATCAACAACCGCTCCGAAATCGTGGGCTGGTTCGAAGTGGCGCCAGGGGTGACGCACGGGTTCTATTTCTACAAGGGCCGCATGACCGACCTGGGCAGCTGGGGTGGGCGCTCCTCCCAGGCCACGGGCATCAGCAAGCGTGGCGACATCATCGGGTTCAGGGAAAAGGAAGTCGGCGGGCAGCTCGTCAGGCAGGGCGTGCGGTTGCCAGAACGTGGGTGTCAGCGAGCGGCATATACCGGCCACTTCAGAGTCGGCGTAATCCGGCCAGCAGCGGGTGGCGGCCATGACGGATGGAGTCGGCATATACCGGCCAGCGCCGAGTCGGCATAAACCGGCCACGGC
>JAEYPG010000487.1 GCA_023410975.1 Pseudomonadota bacterium | reverse complement strand
GCCGTAGGCATGGGCGCGCAGCCCGCGCGCGGCCAGGGCCTCCTCCAGGCGCAGCAGCGGGCCGCGGGCGCTGCGCGGCAGCACCGGCACCGCGTCACTCAGCCACGGGAACTCGCCGAACCAGGCGATGGCCGAGGGCGCCACCTGCAGGCTCAGCAGCCGCCGGCCCCAGGCGGGCGGGGCGGACAGGCCCAGCGCGATCAGCGGCTGCTCGCCGTCCAGCGGCAGCGGCTGGCGCGTGACGACCAGCGGCAGGCCCTGCGCGGCCCAGTGCCGCAGGCAGTCCAGCGCCTGCTCGTCCCGGGCAAGCTCCAGCGCCTGCCGCCAGCCCTCGGCCGATAGATAAGCCAACTGATGGCGACGCAGCGGTGGCATGGCGTGCTCCCTTCAGGCTGCGTCCAGCACCCGCTGCGCCACGGCTGCCGCCAGGCGCCGGCCGCCGCGCTCGGCACCGTCCATGGCGCGCAGGTCCTCGGTGGGCGTGCGCGCCAGCGCCTCGCGCAACGCGCCCGCCAGGTCGTCGCGCCACAGCGCGCGCACGCCGCCCATCGCCACGTAGTTCTCCACGCCCGGGGCGAACACGGGGTTCGACTGCGACAGCGCCTCCAGCAGCTCCGGCGCCAGCTTGGTGATGCGCGCCATTGCCGGCAGCCGCATGACGCGGATCTCGGCATCCGGCAGCGCGTAGCAGGCGTCGGCGATCAGCCCCGAGGTGATGAAGCCGCCCGACAGCGCCTGGTCGTACACCAGCCCGATCACGCGGTGCCCGCGCCGGCGCGCGAGGTCGATGCACATGCCCAGATGCGCCATCGCTCGGTTGATGCCCAGCAGCTCGTCGCGCCGGCGCAGCTGCTGCCCCTGCGTGTCGATCAGCAGCAGGATCGGCCGGCCCGGGTGCTGCGCCACGGTGTCCAGCACCACGCGCGCCTGCGCCAGCGCCACCCTCACGCCGATGGGCGCGTGGTTCGTGGTGCCCACCACGGTCACCGGCTCGCCGTCGAAGCTCGCGGTGCCGTGCAGGAAATCGCCATCGGCCTCGATGCCGTGGCCCTCGCCGAAGAGGCGCGTCGCCAGTGCATTCCATTCCATGTGCTGTTCCTTCAATTCACTTTCCCGTTCGCCCTGAGCCTGTCGAAGGGCCTGCAGCCCGACTGGCCAGGAAGGCTTCGACAAGCTCAGGCCCGAACGGAAGTTTTTTGTTTCAACGCAGGCGTCTCAAACAGCGCGCAGCGCGCGCACCTCGTCCACTTCCAGCGCAGGCACGCGCTGCGCCCCGGCCACGCCCAGCCGTTCCCACAGCCGGATCGCCTCCTCGTCGCCATCGAACCCTTCGGGCAGCAGCGCCAGGCGAGAAGCCAGCAGCGCGTGCTCGGCCTCCAGCGCTTCCAGCGTCACGGGCTTGCGCGCGTCCAGCGCCGCGATGGCGGCGGCGCGGAAGGCGGCCACGTCGTCCTCCACCAGCGCGTCGCAGTCGCCGCTGAGCCAGCGGTGCTTGCCGCCGGTGGTGCGCCACACCAGGGCGCGGTCCTTGGCGTCGAACTCCTCCACGCCGTGGGAGGCCTCGATCACCTCCGGCCCCGACATCGCCAGCCGCCCCACGTCGCTCATCACGACATGGTCGGTGCAGCGCGCCACGATGCCCATGCCGCCGAAGCAGCCGTTGGCACTGCCGACCAGCACGATCACCGGGATGCCCGCCGCGCGCACGTCCAGCACCGCGCGCATCACCTCCGACACCGCGATCAGCCCCGCGTTGGCCTCGTGCAGCCGCACGCCGCCGGAGTCCGCCAGCAGCAGCACCGCGTCGGGCTTGTCGCGCAGCGCGCGCCTGAGCATCCCGACCAGCTTGGCACCGTGCACCTCGCCCACGCCGCCGCCCATGAAGGCGCCTTCCTGCGCCGCGACGAACACCGGCCGCCCGCCCAGGCGCGCGCGGCCCACGGCCACGCCGTCGTCGAAGGCCTTGGGCACGCCCAGCTGCGCCAGGTGCGGGCTGGTCACGCGCTCGGCCGGCGGCAGCCACTCATGGAAGCTGCCCTCGTCCAGCAGGCGCGCCAGGCGCTCGCGCGCCGGGCATTCGGCGTAACTGATCATGGCTGTGCTCCCTGGGGCAGCTCGGCCACCGCCTGGTCCAGCCGCAGGCTGACCACCGCGGGCGTCGCGCCCATGTCGTTGATGGAGATGCGCACGCCGGCCAGCGGGTGGCGCTGATGGAAGTCGTCCAGCACCGCCTGCCAGATGGCGCCGAAGCCGCGCGCGGAGGTTTCCACTTGCACGCTGCAGTCGCTGCCCTGGGCGGGCTCGATCATCACTTCGAGGTTGCCGGAGCCCACCACGCCGACCAGCACCGCCGGAAAGTGGCCCGCGGCACGCTGGCCCGCGTAGTTGAAATTCAGGCTCTCGATGCCTGCATGAAGACTCATCGCAGGTTCTCCTTGTTCACCAGTTGCGGAAGCGCTTGGGCGGCTGGTAGAGGCCGCCGGAGGCGCGCACCAGGTCGCGCATGGAGCGCGCGGCCAGCAGGTTGCGCGTGGCCTCGCGCGGGTCGATGCCGAGGTCCGCCGGGCGGCGGATCACGCCGCGGTCGCGCAGGTTCTCCACCATGCGCTTGTCGCGGCCCAGGCCGATGGCCGTGTAGCCCGCCACGCCGCGGATGGCCTGCTCGCGCTCTTCGTCGCTGCGGCACAGCAGCAGGTTGGCGATGCCCTCCTCGGTGAGGATGTGCGTCACGTCCTCGCCGTAGATCATGATCGGCGGCAGCTCCATGCCCGACTGCTCGGCAAGCTGCCAGGCGTCGAGCTTCTCGACGAAGGCCGGCTGCATGTGCTCGCGGAAGGTCTCGACCATCTGCACCACCAGCTTCTGCCCGCGCGGCGTGCCGGCGGCGCCGCCGCGGCCACGCC
>JAEYPG010000483.1 GCA_023410975.1 Pseudomonadota bacterium | reverse complement strand
CACCTCGACCAGAGCGAAATCCGCAGTGCTGCCTGCCGTCGGCAGCGGACGCTTGACGAAGTCCAGCAGCCAAGCGCACAGCGGATCGATCCAGGCCTGCCAGCCCCGCACGACGCAGCGCCGCGCCACCATGTCGCGCAGCACGCCGGGCGACTGCAGGATGTGGCCGAAGCCCTGCTGCGCGACCCACTCCAGCAGCTCGTGCAGGAAGATGCCCATGGCCGGCCCGGCCGGCAGGTCGTGCAGCGCTCCCGTGGAGGATGCCGCCGAGGCCGGCAGCGGCGCCAGCTCCAGGTCCGTCTCCTGAAAGACGTCCTGGGCAAGCGTGTCGGCGCTGTCGCGCTCCATGGTGTGCAGGGTCGAGTAGCTGGCCACGCGCCAGTGCTCGCGCACGGACCGCACGGGAATGCGAGCGCACGCCTGCGAGCCTTCCGGCACCAGCGGCACATGCACGCCTTCATGGGGCTGCGGATCGTCGATGACGGCGATGTGGGCGCAGCCGGTGGCCAGGGCGTCCAGGCCCGGGGCCAGCTGCGCCCCGAGCAGGTGGCCGAAGGCGGTGCGCTCGAGCTTCTCGACGGGCGCCGCCCCGATCCACGTCGCGTAGCGGGCGCGCGTGAGCGCGACGTACAGCTTGCGCAGGTCCTCGCCCAGGCGCTCGCGGTCCGCATGCTGCACGTTCCCGCCGTTGCTGTCCGCGGCGAGGTCCACGTGCAGCCGGCCCTGGTCGTCGTGCCACTTCAGCGGCAGGTCCTTGGACGTCGTCTCGCGGCAGGTGCACGCGAACGGCAGGAACACCAGCGGGTACTCCAGGCCCTTGGACTTGTGCACGGTCACGACCTGCACCAGGTTCGCATCGCTTTCCAGGCGCAGCTGGCGCGCGTCGCCATTGGCCGCCCGGTCGTCCTGGCGCTGCTGCGCGAGGTAGCGCAGCAGCGCCTGCTCGCCATCGAGGACGCTGCTGGCTTGCTGCAACAGCTCCGCCAGGTGCAGCAAGTCGGTGAGGCTGCGCTCGCCTTCGCTGCCGGCGCCCAGCAGCCGCGCCGGCACGCCGAAGTCGTTGAGCAGCCGCCGCAGCATCGGCAGCACGCCCTGGCGGCGCCAGCAGTCGCGGTAGGCACGGAACTGCAGCACACGGTCGTCCCAGGCCGCCTCGTCATGGTTCAAGCGGTCCAGCGCCGCCCAGTCCAGGCCCAGGGTCCGGGTGGCCAGCGCGGCCCGCAGGGTGCGGCCATCGTCCGGCGAGGCGCAGGCGGCCAGCCAGTGCTGCAGCTCCACCGCCTCGGGCCGCTGGTAGACGCAGTCCCGCTCCGAGAGGTAGACGCTGCGCACCCCCCGCCGTGACAGCGCCGTGCGGATGGCGTGCGCCTCGTTGCGGTCGTTCACGAGCACGGCCATGTCGGCCGGACGCAGTGGCTTCAGCGTGCCCTTGCCGTCCACGAAACCCGCCTCTGCCTGCTGACCCAGGTTGAGCAGCCGCACCATCTCGCTGGCGCAGACGTCCGCCATGTGCTGGAAGTACGCCTTCTTGGTGCACGGCTTGCCGTCCGGAGGCAGCGGCTGGCGCCACACCGTCAGCGCCGGCGCGGGAGCCCCTTGCACCTCCCAGCGGTCCTTGCGCCCCTGAGCCTCGGCCGCCAGGAACGGCACCGGGTTGCCCGCCTTGGTGCCGAAGAGGAACGCTCCTGCCCCGTCCTCGCGCTCCTCGGCATGGCTGAAGCAGCGGTTGGTGGCGGCCACCATGGCGTGGGTGGAGCGGAAATTGCGCCGCAAGGTGTACAGCCGCCCGGCCGTGTCCGCTCGCGCGGCCAGGTAGGTGTGGATGTCGGCGCCCCGGAAGGCGTAGATCGCCTGCTTGGGATCGCCGATGAGCACGAGCGCCGTGCGCTCGTCGTTCTCGCGCACCCGGTAGACGGCGTCGAAGATCCGGTACTGGACGGCGTCGGTGTCCTGGAACTCGTCGATCAGCGCCACGGGGAACTGGGTGCGGATCACCTCGGCCAGGCGCGCGCCGTTCGGGCCGGCGAGCGCCGCATCGAGCCGCGTCAGCAGGTCGTTGAACCCCATCTGGGCCCGGCGGGCCTGCTCCGCGTCAAAACGCTGGGCGATCCAGCCCGCGGCGTGGCGCAACACAGCCGCACGCACGTCCGGCAGCTGGGCCAGTTGCCCGGGCAGGTCACGAAGCGCCGCGAAGGCCGCGTGCTGCGGAGGTTGCTTGCCCTGGCGGCAAGCGTCGAGCAGGCCCTCGGGCGTCAAGCGGCCCCAGGCGGCGTCCGAGAGCGCCGGAAAGACCAGGCCGGGGTCGTCACGCCAGCTCCGCAGGGCTTCCAGCCAGGAGTCGGACCACGCCTTGCGGATCTTGTTGCCCTTGAAGGCATCGCGCTCGTGCGCATCGTCGAGCAACACCGCGATCTCGTCGATCCACGAGTCCCACGGCGCCTTGAGGAGAGAAAGCTGCTGCGCCCACGGCGCCATCGACACGAGCGGCTCGCAAGCGACTCCAAGCAATCCGACGTGGGACAGCAGCGCCTTCACGTCCTTGAGCAGGGCCTCGGGCGAGGGCCACCACTTCAGCAGCGCATGCACCGCCGCCTCGTCCAGGGGATACAGGTGGGTGCGCCAGTAGTCGCGCACCACCTCGGCCAGCAGCTCGTCCTGGTCGGTTTCCAGGCGCTGGCTGAAGAGGCTGCCGCTGTCGAAGGCGTGCTCGCGCAGCATGCGGTTGCACCAGCCGTGGATGGTCGAGACCGCCGCCTCGTCCATCCATTCGGCCGCCAGCTGCAGCCGGCGCGCGCACGCCGGCCAGGCATGCGCCGGGTACTCGGCGCGCAGGTCGTGCAGCAGGTCCTCGCCGGCCGGACGCGGCGCTACTTGCGCCGGGTCGGCCAGGAAGCAATGAGCCGCCTCGGCGAGGCGCGCGCGGATGCGGTCGCGCAGCTCCTTGGTGGCCGCGTCGGTGAAGGTGACGACCAGGATCTCCGGCGGCGTCAGCGCTCGGCCGAAGGCCGCGTCGCCTTCGCCGTGGCCGAGCACCAGGCGCAGGTACAGCGCCGCGATGGTGAACGTCTTGCCGGTGCCGGCGCTGGCCTCGATGAGCCGGCTGCCACGCAGCGGAAAGCGCAAGGGATCAAGGGACGTTGCAGTCATGCGGGCTCTCCCGGGTTGGCGGCCGTGGCTAGCGGGGACTCGGCCTCTTCCTTGAACGCGGCCTGGTAGAGCGGGCGCAGCAGCTCCTCGGCAAGGCTTGCGAATTCGCCACTGGCCGTCAGCGCCACGTAGTCGGGCCACGCCCGCTGCAGGTACGCGCAGGACTCGAGCTCGCCGGTTGCCTTGTAGCCGTCGCCCTCGTACACCTGCGGTGCGCTGTTCTTGGGCTTGCGCGCGCTGCGGTCCTGCAGCCAGGCGAAGGCGGTCTTGGCGGCCAGGGGCAGCGGCCGGCGCATGCCCTCGGCCCAGGCCTTGAGCAGGGCATTCACGTAGGCCACAGCGAACGCGGCGTCCAGGGGTGCGAACTCGACGTTGCCGACCTTGCTGACGACGAGCGTCGTCAGCTGATGCCCGCCCAGATGCCCGGCCACGTGCGCCACCCAGTGCGCGACCAGATGGTGGTGCTGGTAGCTGCCCTTCTTGACCGCGTCGCGACTTTCCAGGACCACCCGGGCACGCTCGCCCTGGGCGTTGCTGCGCAGGTCGTGCAGGCGGTCGTCGATGGACAGGCCCGTGGCCTTGTCGTGATGGCTCACCACCTGGTCGTGCTCCAGCACAACGGGCCAGCGTGCCAATGCCTGGGCGTAGCGCTCGAACATGTCCTGCATGGGCTTGGCCAGGCTCTGGGCCATGACGGCGCCGAAGGCGGCTTCGGGCAGCGCCCCACGGCGGCGCATGCGTTGCAGTCCCTGCTGCAGTGCGCCCTGCGCCGGCTCGCCGCGGCGCAGCGCCTGGGCCTGGACGCCGATGAGCTCGTCCCACAGGCCCCATTTCTGCAGGCCGTCGAGATCGAACGGCTCCTGGTCAACGCTCGCCGGGTCGTCGTCGCCGAAATCCACCTTCAGGCGTTCGCGGAAGAAGGCCTTGACCGGGTGGCGCAGGAAGCGGCCCAGTTCGGCCAGGCGCAGCGGCTCGCTGCGCGGCAGCGGTGCTAGCTCACCGGCCGCTTGGCCCGGCTGCGCCCCCTCGCGCGGGCCGTCGTCGCCCAGGCGCCATTCGCGCGCATAGGTGAAGAGCCCGGCCGGCGACTCGGCCGTGAAGTATTCGAGGCTGAAGGGCTGCAGGCGATGCTCGATGGTGAGGGCCTGGAGCAGCGCATCGGGCTGCAGCTCATGGCCCGCCAGGCGCCAGCCCGCGGCCAGGTGGTCGCGCAGCTGGCCCACCAGCACCGACGGCGGACGCGCAGTGTTGTCGTTGATGCTGCGTCCGACCCACGAAACGTGAAGCCGCTCGCGCGCCGACAGTAGCGCTTCCAGGAAGAGGTAGCGGTCGTCCTCGCGCCGCGAGCGGTCGCCGGGACGGTAGTCGCGCCCCATCAGGTCGAAGTCCATCGGGATTCGCGTGCGGGGGTAGTCGCCATCGTTCATGCCCAGCAGGTACACCTGCCGGAACGGGATGGCGCGCATCGGCATCAGGCTGCCGATAGTCACGGCGCCACCCAGGAAGCGCTGCGGATGCCCGTCGTCCTCGATCTGCGCCAGCCAGTGCTCGGCCACCACGCACAGCGGCAGCGCGCTGTCCAGGCACGCCGCGTCGCACGCGTCCTTCCAGTGGGCGAGCGCTTCCTCGAGCTCCTGCAGGGTGTAGGCGTCATCCCCTTCGGCTTCGAAGAAGTCGGCGACGAGGCGACGCAGCCGTGCGCACCACTGCGCAGGCGTGGCCTCCTCGCACAGGGTGCGCCAGGTAGCCTCCAGCCGGTCGAGCAGCTTGACCAGCGGGCCCAGCAGCGCGGCGTCCAGGCCGCCGATCTCGTCGAACGGCTCGATGTCGTGCCAGTCCGGGCTGGTTGCGCCCACGGCATAGCCCAGCAGCATGCGGCGCAGCCCGAACAGCCAGGTATGGGCAGCCGCGGTTTTGGGCAGATCCAGGCTGGCGCGGTGCTCGGCATGCAGGCCCCAGCGCACGTTGGCGCCCTGGATCCAGCGCTGCAGCAGCGGCAGCGCCTCGTCGGCGATCCCGAAGCGCCGCCGCAGTGCCGACACCTCCAGCAGGCCGAGCACGTCACTGGCAGCCAGGCGCCCGCGAGGCAGCTCCAGCAGCCTGGCCAGTGCGTCGACCAGTGGGTCGTTGCGCCGGCGCCCCAGGTCGGCGATGCGGAAGGGGATGTGGCGCGGGTCATCGCCGTCAAGCAGTCCGAACACGGCCCGGATGTGCGGCGCGTAGGTGTCGACATCGGGCACCATCACGATCACGTCCTGCGGACGCAGCGTCTCGTCCTTGTTGAACGCGTCCAGCAGCCGGTCGTGCAGCACTTCCACCTCGCGTTGCGCGCTGTGGGCGACGTGGAAGCGGATCGACTCGTCCTCGGACTCCACCGCCGGCCAGTGCGCACGCGTCTCGTGCAGCGGGCGCAACTCCAGGATGTCGTCCTGCAGCTGGTTGAGCAGGCACTCCTTGCCTGGGCTGGAGAACAGGTCGATGCGCTGACGGATCTCCTCGAACCAGGGCTGGTAGCGCGTGCGTGCGTCCTCGCTGTCGTACTCGTCTAGCAGTCCGATGTAGTCGCGCCCCTGCCGGCCCCAAGCGGCCAACAGCGCATGCGCGTGCAGGTGCAACTCGTCCTCGGCAAGCTCCAGCGGCATGCCGTCGCGGCGGCGCTGGCGGTTGCTCTGCGCACGCAGCAGGTGCTTGTCGGGAACGATGTCGGCCCAGTGGTGCTGGCAAGGGTTGTGCACGCACACCAGGACCTGGACCCATTTCGAGAGGGCATGGAGCACCTCGAGCGACTGCCGGGGCAGCGCGGAGATCCCGAACACGGTCACGCGCCGCGGCAGTCCCGCCGGCCGCGGATCCTCGGTCGGCCACGCCTTGACACGCTCCAAGAACATCTCGTGCACCGCCGAGCGACCCTGCGTCTTCGACACCTCCTGCCCTTCACGGGCCACGTCCTGCACCAGCGCCCGCCACAGGCAGGCCTGCCAGCGCTGGGCCTCGGACAGCGGCTCGCGCTGCCCGCCGGTGCGCACCAGGACGTCCTCGCCGCGTTCCCAGGCCGCCAGCCAGTCGGCGCGGTACACCTGGTACTGGTCGTAGAGGTCGGCCAACGCCGCGGCAAGCTGGAAGCGCTTGCGCAGGTCGGCGTCCTCGGCCAGGAAGCGCCGCAACGGGCCATAGGCCTGCTGCTCCAGCAGTTGCGGCAGCAGCCGCATCAGGCGCCACACCAGCCGTGCCTCGTCGAACGGCGACTCCTCGGGCACCTCCTCGGCGCCGAGTACCGCCCGGTAGGCGTCCCAGAGGAAACTCGACGGCAGCGACAGGTCCAGCCCCGCGGCGATGCCGCAGCCGCCCGTGCCGCTGCCGACATCCTGCGCCAAGGCCAGACGCAGCCATTGCGCCATGCCGCTGCTTTGCACGAGGACGGTTTCGGACTCCAGCGGAGTCAGCGGATGGCGCCGCATCCAGCTGACCAAAAGGTCGCGCAACTCCTCGGGATGGTTGCCGTGAATGAGCAACAGGCCGGCGGCAAGGGGGGACGAAGTCAAGGTGGCTCCTCCGGGCGAATGGGGTCCGGTAAAGGACCGAAGATTCTTTTGAGTACGATTGGAACATATTGAAACGACAACGGCTGTCGCTTGGTGGCGACGCACCGCTGCGATCGATGACCGTCGTCGGGGACGCCATGCCTGCGCTGCCAGCGGCTGGTGCGCCAATGGAGATGCAGGCGAAGCCTGCGAGCTGAGAGGAAATGCACGTTGCCCGGACCGACAGCCAAGGTGGAGCGCGCCACGACAACGTGGCCATGCCAGGCCTGGCATGGACTGCAGTCCCTCAGGGACCTGCCCTGAGATGCGCCGGCGGACGGGTTCAGCGCCGGGGCACTCCGAGATCGCCACCCGGCCAAGCCATGACATGCCCGGTGCCGCGACAGGTATCCGCTTGGGATGGCGCTTGACGGTGCATCAAAGGCATGATTCGTGGATCGGCAGAGCTCGCAACGCTGGGTTCATGACGTCGTCTCTCCGGCTGGCGACGGAATTCGTCGCAGCGGTGCGGCATCGTGCCGGCTTCCCCAACGCCTGATGGAGGGCCATTGCCCACGACGCCTCCCCCGCCCCGTACCGTGCCGGCCTGTGTACGGCTGGATGCCAATGTGCGTGGACGCGACTTCATCGCCAGCGACCTGCATGGCTGTCACGCCGCGCTGATGCGTGCGCTGGAGGCCGCGCGTTTCGACCCTGCCGCTGGCGACCGACTGCTGCTCGGTGGCGACCTCATCGACCGGGGCGCCGAGAGCCTGGCCTGCCTGCGCCTGCTGCGCGAGCCCTGGGTGCATGCGTGCCTGGGCAACCATGAGGCCATGCTGCTGACCTGGCTCGGGCGCCGCCACAGTGAGTGGCACGATGCCGAGGACTTCACGGACAACGGCGGCCAGTGGGCCGAGGATCTCCTGGAGACGGCGGAACGGCGTGATCTGGCGGAATTTTGGGAGCTCGCCGCGCTGGTGGAGCGGCTACCGCTGGTGTTGACGGTCGACGACACCGTCATGCCGTTCAACGTTTCCCACGGCGACCTGCTTCCGCTGCTCGAGGTGCGCCGTGCCGGCTCCTGCTGGCAGCGAACGCCACAGGAACGCTTGCGCCATCTCAAGCCGCTTGCCAGCGAGCGCGCCGATGCCGCCGTGTGGAGCCGCACCCTGGCCTTCGAGACGGACGAAGTCCGGCCTGGCGCGCAGGCGCGACTGGCCGATGACGTGCTCGTCGTTTCCGCCACCCCTGTCGAGCCTGGGCTAGCGCTGACCTATGTCGGGCACACGCCCATGCCGACGTTGCGGCTGCACCGCTCGCGCTTGTTCATCGACCGCGGCGCCGCCTTCGCGTGCGCGGACGAACCCGAGTGGAAGCTGGCACTCGTGCAGCACCGGCAAATGTCGCAGGTGCTCGCAACGCTGGCGCCAGGGCTGAGCCTGGAGGCGTCCGGCAAGCCAGCGGTTGCCGATTGCGGGCACACACCGCGCCGCCCAAGCTCCCGCGCTGCGGGCATCGCTCACTCATATTGATCAATGGGCGCCGAGACGTTCCGCGCGGCACCTGAAAACATCCCCAACGCCAATTTGAATTACAACCCGCACTGATAGCGAGCAAGGCATGTCCTGGGAACATTTCACTGCAACGTCACGAGGCAGCGTCACCGTCACCGACCTCGGCAGCCGTCGTCGAAGCCCAGCCGAATATGCGCTCGGCACGGTGGCCACGGGAAAAGCCCGCAGTTTTCATGGCTACCGGCTGACCATCGAGCATGGCGCCAAGACTTATGTAGGAGACAGCCGTTATTCATTGCGCGAGGCCATCGTGGACTGCGCTAGGAAACTGAACGCAGCCAATTTGTCTATCTCGGTCGCAAGCCTGTCCGAATCGTTCAAGGAAACTGGCCTATCCGAGAACAGCGGATATGGCTACTGGGACGACCGAAAGGATCCAGTGCACATGATGGCCGAGGTCTGACGATCACGCGTCAAGGGAGGCCGGCATGACGGCTAAGCGTTCTGCTGCCATCGCTCCACGCCCCTCGGGCCGAAGCGAAGAGTCTTTCATTGCAGGGGTGATACAGCGAGCAGGGGAAGCTGCCGCTGAAGTGGCACACCGCACGGTGCCGATCCCTGCGGCAAGCCTGGATGTCCTATCCCTGGATGGCGGGTTGAGCGTGTACGTCCGTAGGAAAGCGTGAGTGCCATTGGGTGCTCGAACCATGAACCCTGGAAACTCGAGATATTCCACCATGCCCATCAGCAATGCCGACTTCACGTTGACCACCGAGCAACTGCAAACGCTCAATGAATACATTTCGAGGCTTGCTGCAAGGTATGCTGGTTCGGATGAGCCCAATGCGTCGACGCTGACCGTGAAATTTGAATGGATGGCCGGGCTGGGCCGCAGCGTGACGGCCTTCCTGGACGGCCACGTTGACGGCTGCGTGATAGAGGACTGCCTGGATTGATTCTCCGTTGAAGCGACGTTTCAAGCTTGGACCATGCTGCATCGGGCAGCCATGCATGCGCATCAGAGTCCCAGGCAGAATTCTGGCCAAGACCTTCATCAAGGAGAGTTCAAATCAAACCTTTCATTGAGGCGTCCAGTCGCGCCGTTTTGTCATGGCTTGCAAAGATCCATCGATGCTGACTTGATGCCTGACGAGTTCAGCTTGGCCGGCATCAAATATCCTGACCGGCAAATGCAGCAAATAGCTGGCCTTGCACGCGAAAGCGTGCTCCGCATCAGCATCGGTGTTGCCTGGCAGCAGCCAACGACAGGAACTGCCGGTTTGCGCTCCATGGGGGCCCGCTCCTGGGGTTTCTTGGAACCTGCCTGATGTACAGCGACGGATTCTTGCACGCCCAGCGGGAGGCGACGATCGGCAGGCGCTGGCCGCAGGCGCGTGTGCTGTCCATGAGCATGCCAGTGAACGGTATCGAGTCGGCGCCGACACCGGCCTTCGGCCACCATGATCGCGCCGGCAGAACCGTCGAAGGGCCGGTCTCTTGGTTCAAGCTGGCAGTCCCAGGAGCAGATGTGGGCAACACCGAGCAGCCACGTCTGTACATCCGACCCGCTGTCCGGGCACTGTGCGCTCGCCCCGTACCTCACGGAACATGGCGAGCGCAACGGGTCAGTGTGGTCAGGGCAACGGTCCTTGCCTTGAGCAATGCCATCCGCTGCAGCTTCCGCATGTTGCGTTGCAGCCGTGGCGCCTGAACCTGCCGCTGGTCAAGGCTTTCAGCGTCGATGGAAGGCTGGTCCCTGCATCCAGCAAGCCCCGTGGAGGAGACATTGGAGTCCAACAGCACAACCTCGCCAGAGCCAGCCTTGGAAGAGCTGGAGCGCCGCATGCGCCAGCACGCCACTGCGGTCGTGTCCCGGCAGCGTGCCGAGCAGCCCGGGGCGGACGAAGCTGCAACCCGGCGGATGGTTGCGTTCCTCAAGGACAAGCGCTATGGCGTCATGGCGGTCACCGCGCGCGTGCGCGAGCAGGACCCCGCAGCATCGCCTGGACAGCCCTGGCCTGTTGCCTATTTCGTCTTGAACCTGAAGGTGGCGGGGGACGACGGCGGAGAGCTCGAGCAGGACACGCTGGCAGTGGCCGAGCTTTTCGACCACGACAACATCCTGAGCCTGCGCATCGGCGCTCCCGCCATGCTCATCGGCACGAGCAGACGGCAAGGCGTGGCTCCGGCTTTCGGCCAGCGCAGGGCCATCCAGGACATCACGCCTGCAAGCCGGACACAGGACGTTTTGGCCGCCAT
This sequence comes from Pseudomonadota bacterium, assembly GCA_023410975.1. Lineage (GTDB taxonomy): Bacteria > Pseudomonadota > Gammaproteobacteria > Burkholderiales > Burkholderiaceae_C > Azohydromonas. The sequence continues at coordinate 9,037 of JAEYPG010000483.1, read as the reverse complement.
GCACGGACGGCATTTCGTCGTTGATGGCGCACAGGAGCTTGCCTGTCCAGACTCGCTCTTCGGCATCTGGGGCCTGAAAGCCGTCGCCAGGAACGTCAGGCAGCGCCTGCACAAGGCGTAGACAGGCAACGTGCCAAAGGCGACTTGGCCATGCCCGCTCCGGGCGGCCTGCGCGGACCATCCGTCCGGGGCGACGGTGCCCCGGGCCGCGCAAGTCGCGTGGCTGTGGCAGCTGCCGGCCGTGGCTCCAACGCACCGCAGTCCGCCACGCCACCGCGATCGAGGCAAAGAGCCCCGGGACGCCAGCGCAGCGGCATGCGTGGCCGATCGGTGTGGAAGGCGTCCTCCACGCTCTTCGAGGGCCGTTCCCTCGCTGGCCGAAGCTTGCCAGGACCTCAGTTCCAGGCCTGCTGCAGCAGGCGCAACAGGCGCGGATTGGGCTTGCTGGTCGCCCTGGTGTGCTGCTCCAGCGAAATGCCGAACCTTTGCGAGACGGCAACGGCCACGGCCAGGGAGCGGCTCTTCCCGGCAAGGCAGTGCACCACGAGCGTGAGCGGCACGTCGAGCCGGTGCGCCTGCTCGCAGAACTGCGCGATTTCCTGCGCGTGCTCGGCCCCTGGCATCGACACCGTTTCGGTGAGACCCGGCATCACGGCGATGGTCACGTTGATGCCATGGTCAGGCCAACGCTCGACGCCCGCGTGCCGGCGCAGCCCCGGGGTGTCCTCGTGCACGTCGTCCAACCGCAGGCGCAAGGCCTGGAGCGCACCGGGCACGCAAGGGAACTCTCCTTCTTCATTCCCCAGGATCTGCAACAGCACGAAGGTCCCGGGCAGTCTGATGCCTGCACCCGGCCTTCCGCACGCCGCCGCGACGCACTGGTCGCGCGACATCACCACCACTTTTTCCAGCATGGAGCTTCCCTTTCCCTGTTGGTCTGGCTGTCCATGTTGCCGGGAGCGCAGCCAGGCAAGCCTTCAGTCCTCCACCGGCCAGGATCGCGGTGTCGCCGTCAGCCAGAAGCTGCACGGCAGGCGCCGAATCCCAAGTAAAGGCTTCGCAGAAACCCTTTGGATCGCTTGGGGGCGGCAAGGCATTTCCGACAGGCCCCAGGGGGTCTCGCGGCGACGCAGGTGTGTGGCCGGCCCTGAAGAGAAAGCTCCCGGCGCCTGAACCGGGCGCCATCTCCTCCACCTGACCAGCAGCACCGCTTGTCGTGCCGCCATACCGGGCCGCCTGCCGGTGCACTCTTGCACCGTCAGTCAACCACCTCGGTGACGGCGCGAAGCGGGTGTCCGGCGGCCCGAGCCCGGGCGACGGTCTGTGCCGCCTTGTATTCCGCGACCTCGTGGCTATAGATGCCTGCCTCGCCTCTTCCGGTGAAGTGCACTTCCAAGGCGAGGAATTCGGCATCCTCCTGGCTCTTTCCGTACAGCTCCGTCAGGACGTCGACCACGAAATCGACGGTCGTGAAGTCGTCGTTCAGGAAGACGACGCGCCACGAGCGGGGCGGCTTCGGTTCTGCGATGCGGGCTTTACTGTGCTGGTCTTCTTTCACCAAGGGCATTGCGGTAAGGCAGAGGGTTGCACATGTCAGGCGTCCGGTGTCTGCCGAGCAACAAGCCCGGCAGGACCACCAAGTGCCGTGCGGCGGGGTCCGTCACACCCCTTCAGGCCGACGAAATTAGAAACGACAGCCAGCCCGCCGGCGCAGATCTCGCTGCCGTTGCCAGGCCACCGGATGACAAGCAGCCGACAGGAAGGTCGAAGAAATCCCGGATTCGTCGCACGCACGGATACGCAGCCTCCCCGCGGGCATCTCCTGCGACGGCACCGCGGACGGCAGTTCTCCACCGGGCTCCGCATGGAGCGTCGTCAACCACTGGATCCTCAAAAATTCTCTGCCCATCGTTCCCAGAATCCCGGAGCGTCGTGATGCGCGTTGCGCATGGCCACGTCAAGCGGCAGGGCACAGAAGACCGCCTCGGCGAACCGCATGCTGCCATCGGGCTGTTCGAGGTAGGCCACGAGCCTGTCGTAGACCGGATCGCCGGGGGTGAACGGAACATCGACGTAGAACTGGCCGCAATAGCTGCACATCCGGTTCTCGTTGGCGAACTCGCCGCAGGGCTGCCAGCCAATGCCTTGCTTTTCCAGCCATTCGATGATCTGCTGGCGCAGCGGCAACTCCCGTGCATCGCCGAGGCGTCCGCTCTCTGGCCGGAACTCTATGTACAGGACATCGCGCTGCTTCTTCCGGGCAATCGCGTCGATGTGTTCGATCAGTTGAGGCATCGCTCTGCATCTTTCCAAAAGCAAAGCACCCGTGCAGGTTTGACCGACCTGCTGCCTGTCAGGCCGGTGTGTCTTGCTAACCCGCCAAATCTTCGTCCAGCGGACCCGCGAAGATTCGCTTGAGCAGTGTCCCAACGTCGACATCGTCGGGACCTTCGAGAAGCCCGTCGGCCCTGTTGAGCTCCGGCTGTCGCTTCCGTGCGTCGACCAGGCACGACAGCCCGCCGAAGACGGCGTGCAGCACGTCACCCAAAGTCGGCAGCGCAGGTGCCGGAGCAGCCTCTTGATCGCCGCCGACTGTGCGACTGGCATCGACCTCGGCCGCCGACGACGTCCGGCTCACATGCACGCGAAGGTCTAGGAGACGCCACGCCACGGCCCGGTCCATTTTCCATGCGTTGATCTCGTCGAAGTACGCCGCAGGGATGCCGGCAAACTCGAGCGCGTCACGCAGGTCGAAACCGTCCCCTTGCAGTTGCAGGCGGCCAGCAGCCTCGCCTGCCGCACACAGCATCAGCGACTCCGTCGTCGGCGCCCCCTCATCGGTGGATCCCAGCAAAGTCGGGACCTCCAACAAGTCATCGAGCGGCGCCCATTGCGCCGTCCGCGCCTCGTCCTCGGCGCAGCCCAGGTAAGGCGACGCCTCCTGCAGCAGGTCTTCCACCCACTGCCTCTCCAGCACTGCGCGCAGGACCTTGTTGGCCCGCACGAACCGGAACACGTCCCGCAGCCTCAGCTCCGGGTCGAGTTGCACCGGTTCGAACAGCCTGGCGCCGGCTTCGTCGGTGACGTCGCTACGGACATGGCTGCCCCGGTTGGTCTGGGGATCATGCAGGTACTTCAGGCGCCAGAGCCTGGCACCGGCGCCGAGCACCAGGACTTCAGGCGGAGAAGGAACAAGCGGCGGCAGTTCGTGCATGGTGTGGGCGGAAAGTTGCGAACTAAATCGTACATGGACACCTTGAGCGGCAGGAGGTCCGGCCTCATGCGCCGGGCTGGCACCTCGTCGGTGAGCCGCTGGCTCACCTCAAGGGCCCGTAACCCCGCCCCTTCAGGGACCTGGCGCCAGGGCGCCTGCGGCAGGTGGCCGGGGGGTTCACGCAGGCCCTGAAGACCGGGCACGACAGGTACCTACCTTTGCCCCAGACAAGACGCCGACTGGTACAGCGGTCACGGCCACAGGCCGACACGTTGCAGCGACCACATCGGTGAAGACCAGCGCTGGGCTCCAGCCCACGAGCGCCCCTGACAACATGACATTCATGCCCTCGTCCCTGGCTGCGAGGGGCGACAGTGTCTCGCGTGGTTGCGACAACGTCAGTCGCATCCGGTATATCTTCGGTGGATCCGGGGCACCGGCGCAGGTGCGCTGACTTCGGTGCGACATGCCGTGTCGCCGACCACGCTCAGAATGAGCCTGGTGTGCATTGCAGGACCCAGCGTGAATTCTCACCAGCTCAACATGCCGTTCACCGAATCGCTCGCCGTCGCGCGAGTGGCTGCAACAGCCTGCACATGCGCGCGCTTGGAGCTTCTGCACGCCCCTGCCGACGCGCTGCTGTACAACTGCTCCGCGCTGGAGACCAGAGGTACCACCGTTACCGCTACGGTTGGCGACGGGCCAACGGTTCGCAATGCACTGGCGACACTGGCCACGACGCCGGCCATGCCGGTCTTCTGATCTGTACCAGCCTGGAAAGCAATGCCCAAGCGGGCCGTAAGGCCACGGAAACACAGCCCGCCGGTGTCGTGCTGCTCGTCGCCGCCATGGTGGCGCCGAGGCTGGCAACGGGCGGGCACGGTTCGAAATCCAGGCCCGGACAGTGCGGCGCTGCGGCATGAAAGCCCTCGCGCCGGACAGGGATCGATGCGACGGCAGCTGGCAGCCGGCCCAGGCTACCTGCTGGGTGCTGTTGCACCGCTTCCTGAGTCGATGCGCCTGGTCGGAAGGTACGGTGTCCCTGGCACAAACCACCTGCGCGGCTGGGCCAGTGACGGAAGGCGTGCGACGCCGAGTGCAAGCATCACCATTGCACAGGGCTCGGTTGGGTACATCGTCGTGGACGTACTTCACCACCCATGGCTCGGCGGGCCGGACTTCAATCGCACCAGTAGCCTTCCCGCCGCGCCGCACGTCGGGCCTTGGGAGCAGGCGAAGCTTGGCCGTGGCCGCAGCCGCGCTGGGTCACAAGACCTTGGTGACGTCTCTGCCTACAGACGGCCTGCTCCAACGATGAAGGGCGACCATGAGCACCATACCCGCCAACCTGATCATGGCGCTGCGGCATGCGCAGTCCATCGTCTTCTTCACCGGCGCGGGGATGTCAGCGGACAGCGGCATCCCGACCTTCAGGGACCAGGGCACGGGTTTCTGGGAGCGGTTTCGCGCCGAGGACCTGGCCACGCGTGACGCGTTCCAGCGCCAGCCCGGGGTGGTGTGGTCCTGGTACGAGTGGCGCCGCATGCTCGTGGAGCGCGCGCAACCAAATCCGGGGCACCTTGCCATCGCGCAGCTTGCGGCGATGCGGCCAGGCGTACGCGTAGTCACCCAGAACGTCGACGACCTGCACGAGCGATCTGGCTGCCTGGATGTCGTTCATCTGCATGGCAGTCTTCATGCGCCGCGCTGCCTGGCGTGCGCGCGTCCATACCGCGCTCCGCTCAGCGACGACTTTGCCGCTGCCGAAAGTGGACACCTGATGCCGCCGGCATGCAGCCATTGCGGTGGCAAGGTCCGGCCAGGCGTGGTGTGGTTCGGGGAGCCGCTGCCCCAGGCCGCCTGGGACGTCGCGGCTGATCTGGTATGCGAAGCCGACATGGTGTTCGTGGTCGGCACCAGCGCACAGGTCCAGCCCGCCGCGCGGCTGCCCGGCCTCGCACGCCGGGCGGGCGCCAAGCTGGTACAGGTCAATCCGATGCGCACCGAGCTCGACGACGCATGCGACTGGAACCTGCGCGGCGGGGCAGCCACGGACTTGCCGCGCCTGTTGGCCGGTCTTCCATAGCAGCCGAGCGGCATGGATACTGCGCGCAGCCTGGCGACTTCGCATGCGAGTTCCTTGTCGCAGATCACTCGATCACGGCGTCTTCGATGACTCCGTTCGGAGACTCATGGCGAAGCCGCACGCCCGGGCCGGGCGACCGACGCCCCGCCGTCGGACGGCATGGAAAACGAGGATCTGCGTTTTTGATCCTGCTTGAACGGACCAAACCTTACCAAATTCACTAACCATGACCGCGCAACGCACACTGGTCGTCTTCTCTCACGGCAAGGAGTCCGGGCCTTGGGGTAGCAAAATCCGGCAATTGGCAGACGTCGCACAAAGCCATGGTGCGGCGTGCATCAGCGTCGATTACCAAGTCAACGGCTTGCTGGCCCCCGATGCGCGCGTGAGACGGTTGCTCGACACCGTGCTGCCGGCGCACGAGAAGCTCGTACTGGTGGGCTCCAGCATGGGCGGGTACGTCTCGACCGTGGCGTCTCGGACCCTGCGCCCCGACGGGCTTTTCCTGTTGGCGCCCGCATTCGGTCTGCAAGACTACCCCGAGCCGTTCCCTGTGCCTTGCGCCGGCCAGATCTCCATCGTTCACGGCTGGCGTGACCACGTGGTGCCTTGCGAGAACAGTATCCATTTCGCCAGAACGCACGCGGCGTCGCTGCACCTCATCGATGGAGATCATCGTCTCAACGACGCACTGCCCAGCGTCTTGGCCCTGTTCGACCGCTTCATGCTGAACATCGAGCAATCGCCGTCAAGTAGTCCGGCGGTACACCTTGACAGCCCCGCTCCTTGAAGGAATCGGTTTCCCACATCCTTGAACCGAGTCTAAAAGCTCGCAATGCCAGCAGGACTTACCGTGTTGAGGCCGACGCTTTTCGCGCCGGCCTCACCAGCATTCCAGCGGAATTCACCGCATCATAAGTTTCAACGGGCATGTGCGCCACATTATCGATGAGATTCTGGCTTGAGATTGGTTAAGCCCTTGTGTCCGGTAGGCTGGCTGGCATCTCAGCCAGCACTCGAACGCCTTACTGGCTCTCTGAGGATCAAACGATATTCAGCACGCGCAATTTCACCCTCCCCAAGTTACTACCCTCAGTGCACGCTCCGTTCGGAGATGCCAATGGGCGCCGAGCATTATGAAAGCGAAATTAGGCCATTTGCTCGGCGAAGCTGATGCACCGTATCTTGAATAACGCACGCATCTGCTACTTTATCTTGCAGTTTGATTGAAAGCCTGAGGCAGGATTACAAGTGGACTGCATAGTCGTGTTCCGACGGCGACACTCTATACGAATAAATCACTTGCAAGCGGCGCAATCCTTAACCTCAAGGTTATGCAAAAATTTCCTGATTAGAAATGATCCTCAGCCTTCCGGATGGCACGCTGGGACTTGGGCGGGCAACGCGTCACATCGACAATAAGCCGTACGACGAGATCACGCAAGTTGAAACGACGGTTGAAGCGGTAGGCAAATGCTCCGAGGCACGAGACTGCATATTTGCCGTACTTGAATGCCTTGTAGGCACCTGACAGCGAAGTCTGGGGTTGTCGGACTTTCGGTGCATTTTGGTGCGCTTCGCTGCCAGAAATCCAACGGATTCAACGACTTACGTCGTTGCCCGCAGGCATCCCAGCAGTCGTCGTACAACGTTTTGCAAGTGCTTGTCGCGCAACAAGAAGTCGGTAGCAGTCGCACCAAAATGCACCGAAAGTCCGACAACCCCTAGAAGGCGCTCGCCGAATTACTGGACTTCAACAGCCGGTATTCAACTCGTCGTCGTGAACGACCGCATCGCAGCGAAAGCCCATTTGGCGACACCATGGGTCGCCACTGGTTTCATCAGGAAGAGTTATGTCTTGTCCATTATGAAGCACTTTTATGCCTCTGTGCAATCAAAAACAATGACGCCTCGAACGCCCCAGCCGTCATTAATGCCCCAGTATGAGGGCAATTAAGCGGATGATGAGCTAGAAAATTAAGAAGATCATTGGAAAAGTCTCTGTAGCCATTAGAATCCAGGCTATATCCAAAGACGCGCGCAAGAACAGCATCAAGAACCGGGAAGCGACTTGGATCCAGCATTCGCAATATTTTGGAGCCAAAAGATACTCCAATGCCACGTACCGCTGTAATGTCGTTAATTGCATTCTCCTGAATAGATGGGCATAGGTTGCCATTACGCAAATTTGACAGATTTCTGTCAATGCCGGCGCCCAAAATATTTTGTTCTTTATTGAGAATGATGGCCCTCTTAAACCTATTTGCCCCGCCGCCCCAGTAGAACACCGCCTCAGCAAATCTTGCAGCGGTGCCGCTACTAGGGTGTGCCATGTAATGCCGCGCAAACTCTTCGACATCAAGAATAGTCGGTTTGTGCGGCACCGTAAATTTCATTTGGGATAGCATGCCTCCTGGGAAATACTGCGTGGCAGGAATTGCTGCACTGATCAGTACCGGCGGCGCATACTGTTTCGCCAGCTGGGCATAAAGTGCATTCCGAGTGAAAAGGAGATTCCTAAATGTCAGAATGCCTGGGTTGGCGGGGACTAGTGCCGCATGATTCGAAAATGGCCAACCAGTCTTCGCAACTACTGGAGTGCCATTGCCAAAGTCAGGCGCGCACCTTACAACGCCATCGACACAATAGATGGGTGTATCACTCGCAAAAGCGTTAATATTTACATGGCCGCAATTTGCACAAAATTCCACCCATTTTCGCGGAGCACGTGTCCCTTCCGAGTCGTCTACAAGTCCGAGTCTAACAAGACCACCCCATTGATCTTGGTGAATTCGCGCATTGGGTTTGCAGGTGCAAGAGGGCATATTCAGTCTATTGATAAGAGAGACGGTTTGCTTGCGATGCGAAATGTACGCATCAATAATTTTAGGCTCTTAACGCTTTCAGAGCGCCATTGCTGATTTTGGAGGGCATGATGTCGCTGATATCTGGCTGTGACTATACGGCGAGATCAGGGACATAGTGTTCTGCAAATTGCCGTACTTTGCATACGAGTTCATCATGAAATCTAGTGAGTGCAACCACCTCCACCCATGAACCATGCCCGAGCAGTTGCTGTTGCAATTGTACTGTTGAAATACATTGGTATTCAGTCGATAGACATCGTTTTTTCGCTGATTAGCTCCTGATCTAGGAAAAACGGGAGCTCTCGAATCCGTTTTGCTGCACCATTAAAAACGGATTACCAGCCGAATTACGCTCGTTGCCACCACTACCCATATATCCCTATTCTATCCAGGCGCCGAGATCGGAGTGTTCAATGCCCAAGGGTGTATCAAGCATTGCAGCCCGCTGCACCCGGTGCATCTTGATGGTGCGCACATCTTGGTAGCCCTAATAGCACACCGGCAGGTAAAAACGCTGTCCGAACTGCACCAGGCCCAGAGGCGGAACGGTGTAGCTCTTGGCCGCTTGCTTGTCGAAGCCCCGGTAGGTAATGCGCAACTGGCGGCCCAGCAGCACCGCCTCGGTGACCGCGGCATGCACGGCCTTCGAAACCTTGGGCGCCACCAGGGACGGCCCCGGTGCAATGATGCGCACGCGATCGGGCCAGCGCCGCAGGGGCAAGTCCTGGAAATGCTGTGCCAGTTTGCGCCGTGCCTCGTCCACGTAGGGCTGGAGCGTGGCCATCACGCTCGGCGGCAGCACGCCTTCGAGGTAGGTCCCCAGCATCTGGAAGCTCACCGCCTCGGCCCAGTCCATGCCGGGCAGCGACA
>JAEYPG010000440.1 GCA_023410975.1 Pseudomonadota bacterium | reverse complement strand
TTCATTGGTACTGAAAGAAAACCCGTTCGGGCTGAGCTTGTCGAAGCCCCTGGCGCAACCGGCCAACAGGCCCTTCGACAAGCTCAGGGCGAACGGTGAACTTTCACTGACGACTTGAAGTTGGAATGAAACGGAGCCGTCCGGGCAAGGCTTGTCGAAGCCCCTGCTGCCCCTGCTGTGCCCGCGCGCCAGCGCCTGCCCTTCGACAGGGCCTGTCCTGCGCTTGCCGAGGGGCTCCGGGCGAACGGATCAGGGGACTTACGGAGGCGGCTGAAAGGAACTTGGTCAGCCCGCGCTGTTGGACAGCAGCTTCTGCGAGCCCTGCTCCTGGCGTTCGGCGGTCTGGATGAGCTTCATCTGCTGCTCGAACTGCCGCGCCGCGGAGATCATGGCCACCATGGTCTCGATGGGGCTGACGTTGCTGCCTTCGAGCGCGCCGTCGCGCAGCCGCGCGGCGGGGTTGGCCGGCAGGTCGCCGGCGGTGCCGCGGAACAGCCCATCGCTGCCGCGCACCAGCGGCGCGTCGGGCGTGACCAGCTTGAGGCGGCCGGCCCTGGTGGTGCGGCCGTCGGTGCCGGTGGCGCTGAGCGTGCCGTCGGCGGCGATGCTCACGCTGCTGTTGGGCGGCACGTCGATGGGGCCGCCGTCGCCCAGCACGGGCAGGCCCGTGCGCGTGACGAGCTGGCCCTGCGCGTCCACCTCCAGCGAGCCCGCGCGCGTGTAGGCCTCGGTGCCGTCCAGCGCCTGCACCGCCAGCCAGGCGTCGCCCTCCATGGCCACGTCCAGGTTGCGCCCGGTGGTCTGGATCGGGCCGGGCTCGGGGTTGTAGCCCACGGTGGTCTCCAGCGCCGGCACGCGGGTGCTGGCGCCGTCGCCGCGCACCGGCACGGCGCGGAACGCCGCCATCTCGGCGCGGAAGCCGCCGGTGGAGACGTTGGCCAGGTTGTTGGAGAGCACCTCCTGGCGCTGCAGCGCCGCCTTGGCCCCGGTCATCGAGAGATAGATCATGCGGTCCACGGCGGCGCTTCCTTCTCTGGTGGCGTGTCAGTCGCGCTGAGGGTCAGCGCAGGTTGATCAGGGTCTGCATGACCTGGTCCTGCGTCTTGATCGTCTGCGCGTTGGCCTGGTAGGAGCGCTGCGCCGTGATCATGTTGACCAGCTCGCTGGCGATGTCCACGTTGGACTCCTCCAGCGCCTCGGACTGGATCTTGCCCACGACGCCGCTGCCCGGCGTGCCGCGCACGGGCTCGCCCGAGGCCGGCGTGCCCGCCCACAGGTTGCCCGACAGCGGCTGCAGCCCCTGCGGGTTGACGAACTTGGCCAGCTCCACCTGCCCGGCGGTGAAGCTCTTGCCGTTGCTGTAGAGCGCCAACACCGTGCCGTCCTCCTGGACGTTGATGCTGGTGACGTTGCCCGGGGCGTAGCCGTCCTGGTAGGGCTTGCTCACCGCGGTGGTCAGGCTGCGCTGGGTGGCCTTGGACAGGTCGAACTGGACCGTCATCGGCAGGGTCTTGAGGCCCTTGCCGTCGTCCGTGCCGGGGACGGCGAGCTGGAAAGCCGAGGGCGAGCCCGTGACGGGCTTGGAGCCGTCCGCCTCGAAGGTCAGCTCCATCCGCACGTTCTTCTTGTCCGCGTCCACCAGCGGCTGGCCGTTGGCGGAGACGAAGACGCTCCAGCTCGTCTGGTTCGTCGCGGGGTCCGTGGTGCCCTTCTGGAAGTAGTAGTTGAGCGTCACTTCCTGGCCCAGCGCATCGTAGGCCGTCTGCGAGGTGGCGTAGTTGTAGGTGCTGGTGTCGGCGGGATCGAAGGCGTTGATGGCAGCCTGCTTGGCCGTGGCCAGCGCAGTGGCGGTAGTGGTGGCCGCGGTGTTCGCCGCCTCTGCGGTCACGACTTTGGTAACAGCAGCAGGAGCGTCGGGGAAACCTGCCGCGACCAATGCAGCCGACGCGTCATCGTCGGCCTGCTTCGCCGCTGCATAGCCGGGGTCACTCGGTTCAAGGCCCAGCAGGGCGGCTGCAGTAGCCCTCTTGTCCGCGACGAGGGCCGGCGCGCCTGCATCAGCCGCTGCGACCTCGGCAGTCACAGTCGCATCAACAGCCTTGTCGGCATTGACCTTGGCCGTTTGGGCCGCATTTGCGGCGCTCTGTGCGGTCGCCAGCGCCGTGTTCTTGATCGTGGAGCGCGAGTCCAGGTTCATTTCCAGCTTGATCTCGCTGGTGGCGCGGGGCGCGACGGTGGCGGTGGGCACGCGCAGCCCCTGCAGGGTGCCGGACATGATCTGGCCGTTGGCGTTGACGCCATAGCCCATCAGGCGCAGCCCGTCGTTGTTGACGATCTCGCCCGAGTTGTTGACCTTGAACTGGCCGTTGCGGGTGTACATCGTCGGGTTGATGCCGTCGCTGACCTGGAAGAAGCCCTCGCCGCTGATGGCCAGGTCGGTCGACCGCCCGGTGTCGGTGATGTTGCCCTGCGTGAACTGCTGCGACACGGTGTCGACGCGCACGCCCGCGCCCGCCTGCACCGTCCCGCCCTGGCCCAGGGCCGCCGTGTACACGTGCGAGAACTCGGCGCGCGAGGTCTTGGCGCCGAAGGTGTTGGCGTTGGCGATGTTGTTGCCGATGACTTCCAGGTTCTTGCTGGAGGCGTTGAGGCCGGAAAGGCCTTGCGGGAAGCTGCTCATGGCGAGTAGTCCTTGTTCTTCAGTTGAAGGCCTTGACGGCGTCGTAGCTCACGGTGCCGCTGCGGCTGAGTTGCAGCTGCAGCGCCTGGCCGCTGGTGCTGACCGCCTCGACGAGGTCGCTCATCAGCGCCGTGGTGGTGAGCTTGGTTGCACCGCTGGTGGCGGCGATGCGGAAGGTGCTGCCCGCGGCCTTGTCCGCCGGCTGCGCCCATTCGAAGGCATGGCGGCCCGTGGTCTGCGCGCCGAGCTGCACCGTGTCCAGCACGTGCCCGGCGCCGTCGAGGATCTCCACCTGCACCTGGTCGGCCGCGTTGGCAAGCTCGAAGCCGCCTTGCAGCTTGGTGCCCTCGGCGTCGGCGGCGGTGAGGCGGTTGCCCTCCACCACCACGCCGCGCCCCACCAGGCTCGCGCCCTGCAGCGTCTGCATCTGCATGAACTGCGTGCTCAGCGCGGCGATGGACGCGTTGACCTTCTCCAGGCCCGAGACGGTGTTGATCTGCGCCATCTGGCTGGTGATCTGCGCGTTGTCCATCGGGTTGAGCGGATCCTGGTTCTGCATCTGCGCCACCAGCAGCGTGAGGAAGCGGTCCTGGCTGCCGGCCTCGCTGCTCTTCTTGGACGAACTGCTGGCGGTGCTGTCGGACAGCGCCGCGAAGGGATTGGTGGTGTCGATGGTGCTCATGCGATGGGACGGGGGGTTGGTCAGGACTGGCCCATCTGCAGCGTCTTGAGCAGCAGGCTCTTAGCGGTGTTCATGACTTCGACGTTGTTCTGGTAGGAGCGCGAGGCCGAGATCATGTTGACCATCTCCTCCACCGGATTGACGTTGCTGAAGGTCACGTAGCCCTCGGCGTCGGCCGCCGGGTGCTTGGGGTCGAAGGCGCGGCGCCCGGGGGTGTCGTTCTCGTTGATGGCGCTCACGCGCACGCCGGCGTTGCCCTGGGCGCCCATGAGCTCGGTCTGGAACACCACCTGGCGCGCCTTGTAGGCCTGCCCGTCGGGGCCGGCCACGGTGTCGGCGTTGGCCAGGTTGGAGGACACCACGTTCAGCCGCTGGCTTTGCGCGCTCACGGCGCTGGCGGCGACGTTCAAGATGTTCAGAAGGCTCATGCGGCGTTCCTTGCGTCGGTGGATGCGGCGGCAATGGCGCCGCTCACTGGCCCTTGATGGCATCGAGCATGGTGCGCACGCTGCCGTTGATGAAGCGCAGCGTCGCCTCGTACTTGACGCTGTTGTCGGCGAAGGCCGCGCGCTCGCGGTCCATGTCCACGGAGTTGCCGTCCAGGTTGGTCTGCGCGGGCTGCGCGTAGGCCAGCTGCGCGGTGCCCACCGTGCGCTCCAGGCTGGCGGGCGCGGCGCTGAGGTGGCCCGAGGCCGTGGTGGCCAGCCGCGCGACGCCGCCCATGGACGTGACCGTGAAGTCGCCGCCCTGGCCGGTGGCCTCGCGCAGCGCCTGCGCGAAGCTGATGTCGCGCGCCTGGTAGCCCGGGGTGTCGGCGTTGGCGATGTTGCTGGCCAGCACGCGCTGCCGCTCCGAGCGCAGCGTCAAGGCCTCGGACTGGAAGTTCAGGGTGGAGGTGAGGCGGTTGAGCATGGCGGCGCGGGTTTTCCGATGCCTGGCATTGTGGGCAGCCGCGCGCGCGCCACCCGTGAAATAAGCGGCATGAACCGGGCGCAATTCCGGCGCATGCCCCGCGCCGGAGCGGCCTACAGTGCCTTCGTGAAATGGCTTGCCCTCAACCACCTGCTGGCCCTGGGCCTGGCGTCCGCGGCGTGTGCCGCCTGGGCGCAGTCCAGCGCGCCGGCCGCCGCGACGCCGCTCGACCCGGCGCTGCTGGCGCGGGTGCGCGAGATGGCACAGCAGGCGGCACAGGCCGGCGTCGCCGAACTGCCGGGTGCGCGCGTGCAGCTGGAGCTGGGCGCGCTCGACCCGCGGCTGCGCCTGGCGCCCTGCGCGCAGGTGCAGCCCTACGTGCCGCCGGGCCAGCGCATGTGGGGCCGCGCCCGCATCGGGCTGCGCTGCGCACAGGGTGCGCCCTGGAACGTGTCGCTGCCGGTGACGGTGAAGGTGTTCGCGCCCGCGCTGGTGCTCACGCAATCGCTGCCCGCGGGCACGGCGCTGGAAGCCGCGCACCTGGAGCTCAAGGACGTGGACGTGGCTGCGGACCGCAGCCCCGCGCTGATGCAACCGGAACAGGCGCTCGGACGCCCCCTGGCGCAGGCCATGAACGCCGGCGACACGCTGGTGCGCGCCAGCCTGCGCTCGCGCCAATGGTTTGCCGCCGGCGACACCGTGCGCCTGGTGGCGCAGGGCGAGGGCTACAGCGTCAGCGGCGAGGCCCAGGCGCTGGGCCCCGGCCTGGAAGGCCAGTCCGTGCGGCTGCGCACCGAGAGCGGCCGCATCGTCAGCGCGCTGCCCGTGGCCCCGCGCCAGGCGGAGGTCGCGCCATGAGACGCGGGCCGCGCCACCGCAAAAGCCATGCATGCGCGCCGGTTGCCCGCAAGCGGCTCCCCCCGCCATCGGTAGTTCAACCTAAAGTTCTCCAAACCGTGACCGATACCACGGACATGTTGGTGGGGCCCGCTCAGCCCGCACCTGGAGAACGCTCATGAAAATCGGCCACCTTGACCTTCCGTCCGCGCGCATCACGGCTACTGGCGAACGCCCCGTCGCGCGCTCGTCGTCCAGCAGCCCGGCCAGCAGCGCCGGCAGCAGCACGCAGGTGGCGCTGTCTTCCACCGCCTCCGCGCTGCTGGGCGGGGAAGACAACAGCTTCGACGCCGCGAAGGTCGAGCGCATCGCGCAGGCCATCCGCGACGGCAGCTTCCGCATCAATGCCGGCGCCATCGCCGACAAGCTCATCGACAACGCCCAGGAGATCCTGGCGCGTCCCCCTCAGCACTGAGAAACAACCTGCTGCAGACCACCTCATGAACACCCCTCTCGCCGACACCACGTCCACCGCCGTTGAGCTCGAAGGCACGCTGGCTGTGCTGGAGGCGAACCTGCAGGGGTTGAGCGATTCGCTGCGCGAGCGCGACGCCGCCGCGATGGAGTGGCAAGCCGAGCAGCTGCACCAGGCACTGGCCACGGCCGTGAACCGTTTCTCGCAGGCCGCGCGCAGCGGCGGCGTGCCGCCGGCACTGCGGCTGCGCCTGGCACGCGCGGGCAGCCAGGTGGCCGCGCAGCGCGAAGCGCTGGCGCGCGCCACCGCCGCGCTGGACCGCGCCATCGAGGTGCTGCTGCCCGGCCTCAACGCCGGCCCCGTCTACGGTGCCGGCGGCCTCTCCGACCGGCCCACGCGCAGCGGCATGGTGCGCGCCTGATTCCAGTTCTGTTTTAAGAGTGAAGTAAATCCCGTTCGGGCTGAGCCTGTCGAAGCCCCCGGCGCAGCCGGCCCACAGGCCCTTCGACAAGCTCAGGACGAACGGTGATCTTTCACTGACGACTTGGACTTGGAATGAGCTGCGCCCGCAACCAGTCTTGAACAGGCCCGCGTGAGCGGGCCTGTTCCCTTTCAGCCCTTCACCGGGCTCACTGTCCGCCCATCGGCGCCAGCCGCCACACCTGCGTGCGCACGTTGCTCTGGTTGTTGTCGCTGGATGTGCTGATGTAGAGCGCGCCGTCGGGGCCCTGCCGCACGTGGCGCAGCCGCACGTTGAGGCCCTCCAGCAGCGGCGTGACGGCACTCGCGGCGTTGCCGGAGCCGTCGAGCTGCAGCACCAGCAGCCGCCGCCCCGACAGCTGCCCGATCACCAGCGCGCCGGCCCAGTCCTTCCAGGCCGTGCCCGTGACGAAGCCGCCGCCGCCCGTGCCGCGCGCGGGCAGCCCCGAGCGCCAGGCCGGGCGCAAGGCATCCGGGTACAGCCCGGTGTCGGTCATGGGCGTGCCGGCGTAGCCGCAGTAGCTCAGCGCCTGGCCGCTGGGGCACAGCGCGTCCGGGCTGCCCAGCGGGCGCGGCCGCGGGTCCCAGCCGCCATTGCCCGCGCGCAGCGGCGTGACCTCGTCGTTGTTGCCCGGGCCGTGCTCGATCAGGTAGGGCCGCCGCGTCCCCGGCTGCACCGCCAGGCCCTGCCCGTTGCGCAGGCCCAGCACCCAGATGCGCGCATCGGCCCCGGCCGGCGCCTGGCCGGCGGCCGACGCCCGTCCCTCGCGGTCCACGCGCAGCACCTTGCCGCCCAGCGACCTCAGGTTCTGCGGCACCGGGCCGTCGCGCAGGTCGCCCGTGCTGATCAGCAGCTCGTTGCCCACGAAAGCCAGCGCGCCGCCCGAGTGCTGGCCCACCAGCCCGACCTTGCTCTGGAACGGGATGCCGGTGACGATGTCCTTGCGCGAGTCCACCCCCGACCAGTCCGGCTTCACGCGCAGCCGCACCACGCGGTTGTCGCGCGTCCCGCCGGCACTGGAAGCCATGAACACGTACACGCGGCGGTTGAGCGCGAATTCCGGGTCCAGCGCCAGCCCCAGCATACCGCTGTTGGTGGCGCTGACGAAGTCCGCCGGCGCGAACAGCCGCCGCTGCGCGCCGCCGGGCAGGCGCGCCCACAGTCCCCGCCCGCGCTCGGTGTAGAGCATTACGCCGCCGGGCGCGAAAACCATGTCCCAGACCTCGAACACGTTGCGCATGTACACGTCGCGCACCAGCGTCGGCGCACCCGCGGGCAGCGCCGTGGCTTCGAACTGCGTGCTGGCGTAGCCCGTGGCGCGCACGTCCAGCGTCTGCGGCCCCTGCCCCGGCCCCAGCCGCCAGGTGCCGGCATCGGCGCGGCCCTCGGCATCGCTTACCACCGTGACCTGCCCGATGCTGCCGCCGTCGCTGGGCGTGAAGCTCACCGCCACGCCGCTCACCGGCCGGCCATTGGCATCGAGCACCAGCGCCACCGCCGGGCGCGGCAGCGCGGCGCCCGCCGGCGCCATCTGGTGATCGTTGGCCTCCGGCACCTCCAGGCGCGCGCCGTCGGACAGCGCCGTGGCCCAGATCACGGCCTCGGCCAGGCCCGGCGTGCTCACGGACAGCCGTTGCCGCCCTGCCACCGGGCCCAGCGTCCAGCTGCCCAGCCGGGCATTGCCCTCGGCGTTGGTCGTGGCGAAGGCGCCGGTGATCGCGCCCCCGCCATCCACCACCCGGAAGCGCACCGACACGCCCGCCACCGCGACGCCGTTGTTGTCCACCACCCGCACCAGCGGCGCGACCGGCAGCCGCGTGTTCACCAGGGCGACCTGGCCCTGGCCGCGCACGATGCGCAGGTCCGCCGGCGTGCCGGCCGCCTCCGCCGACACCAGGCGCCAGGCCTGGCT
>JAEYPG010000358.1 GCA_023410975.1 Pseudomonadota bacterium | reverse complement strand
CCCTTGAGGATGCTGCGCAGATCGTCCAGGGCCTCCGTGCTCACGACGCCCGGGCGCGGGTTGCCTTGCCATGCCGTGCGGCGCAGGTGGTCCTGCGGATCGGCGCGCAGCCAGACCGTCATGCAGTGGGTCAGCAACAGGTTGAAGGTCGCGGCCTCGGACACCAGCCCGCCGGGCGTGGCGATCACGCACTCGGTGTACAGCTGCACCACCTCCTCCAGGGCGCGGCGCTCGTAGCGGCGGTAGGCGGCCGGTCCATACAGGTCCTGAATTTCGCGGATGCTGAAACCGGCCGTCTTCTCAATCTCCTGGCTCAGCTCGATAAAAGGCATGTCGAGCGTCTCGGCCAGCATCCGACCGAGTGTCGTCTTGCCTGCACCCCGCAGCCCGATCAGCGCGACGCGCCGCCCCTTGGCGCGTCGGTCACCGCCGGTACCCAGGACTTCGCCGATGGTCAACCGTACACGGCGCAACTCTTGTTCACCGCGCCCCTGCAGCAGCTCGCGGATCAAAGGCAGCTCCGCCGATCCGGACAGGAAGTCCTCTACCAACTCGGACAGCGAGCACTCCAGCGCTCGCGCCAGCTGGTCCAGGATCAGCAGCGACGGGTTGCCTCGCCCGTGCTCCAGATTGGTCAGGTAGCGCTCGGACACGCCGGCCGCCTGCGCCAACGCCTTGCGCGTGATGCCACGCCGGGCACGCAGCATGCGTAAGCGCTCGCCAAAGGCATCGAGGAGCGGGCTCCTGTCTTCACTGGAAGCGGGTGCCAGCTCGGACGCTGCTGCGCGGACGTTCATGAATGTGGTTGAGTGGTGATGACTGGCCCTGGAAGCGATCCGGACAGACAGGATTCGAGCGCAACCAGCAGCGCTCTGAATTGTGAATCAGCCCCTGTTCCCCCGCGGCTCGTGCAGCCGGGCTTTGCCTTGACGCCCTCCCCGGCCTGAAGGCCGAGGATTCCTGCCGGATTGGTGCGCGGACTAGACACGCGCCAACCCCTCGGAGGGTTCCTGCTTCGTCGCGGCTGCGCGCTTCACCCTCGCGGGCTTGGCGCGGCTGACGTCCGCTCCACAGGCATCGGTCCTTTCGGACCAGACCGCGCGCCCCGCGGCCAGAATGTTCTTCGCGGCGTTGAGGTCCGCGTTTTCGGTGTGGCCACAAGCCACGCACGAAAAGCGCGCCTGCGCCGTGCGGTTGCCGGCGTCCACGCAGCCGCAGTAGCTGCACGCCTGGCTGGTGTAGGCCGCCGGCACGCTCACCACCGCGCCGCCCCGGGCGGCGCACTTATATTCGAGCTGGCGCCGGAACTCGGCCCAGCCTTGATCCAGGATGGCGCGGTTCAAGCCCGCCTTCTGGCGCACGCGCTTGCCCGGCGCGGTGGCAGTGCCAGCGGCACTGGCCGACATGGCGGCCACCAACAAGTCCTCGATGGCGATGACGGGGTGCGCGTCGGCCAGCCCGGTGCTGAGCTTGTGCAGCCAGTCGTTGCGCTGCGCGGCGATACGCGAGTGCAGCCGCCCCAGGCGGTCCACGGCCTTGCGCCGGTTGCGCGAGCCCTTGACCTTGCGCGACACCGCGCGCTGCGCGTGGCGCAGCCGGCGCTGTTGCTTGCGCAGGGCATCCAACGGCGCCACGGTGCGGCCGTCCGAGGTGGCCGCGAACAACGCCACGCCCAGGTCGATGCCCAGCGTGGGCTGCACATCCGCGCAGGGCAGCACGTCGGGCAGTTCCACCTGCAGCGACACGAACCACTTGCCGCGCTCGGTGGTGACACTGGCGTTCTTGAGCACCCCGGGCACGCCCTGCGACTGGCGCATGCGCTGCCAGCCCAGCTTGGGCAGCTTCACGCGGGCATTGTCCTGGTCCAGCGCGAACTGCTTGGGATCGGGGAATCGCAAGCCCGGCTCCTGGCCGCGGCGCTTGAACCTCGGGTAGCCGCCCTGGCCGGCAAAGAAGCGCTGGTAGGCCGCCTCCAAGCGCCGCAGCGTCTGCTGCAGCGGGTGGATGGGCGCCTGGGCCAGCCATGCCGTCTCGGGCGCATTGCGCCACGCCGTGAGCCATTTGCACATGGCCGCATGCCCGGCGAACTTCTCACCGGCCTGGCGCCGGCGGCGCTGCTCGGCGATGGCGGCATTCCACACCCAGCGGCACGACCCAGCGAACCGACGCAGCGTGTGCTCGGTGCCGGGCGTGGTGCGAAGCTGGAAGCGCAAGGCCTTGATCGACATGGCACGACCAGCGTAGCAGCCAAGGCCTGCAGCTCAAGAGGCTCGCGCGCGCCAACGCCGGCCAGCACGTGCTGGCGCGAACCGGAAGGCCCGCTCACGCGGGCCCGCACTCTCGACCCCGCCCTGAAGGACGGGGCTTGCCGTGCTACTGGTCAAAGCCCAAAAGTCCTTGCCTGGCATGAGCGGCGGAACGAGAGAGGCGGCCGCCACAAAGCATGCAGTTTTATGCATATTTGGTCTTAGGCAGTGGAATGCCAGTCTGCGCGTGCGCACTCCTGCAACCCAGGCACGCGAAGAAGAAAATCCCAAGCAACGAGCCTTTTTCAAGCTCCATATGGTTGATTTGCTTACCAAAGCCAGCCTTGCACCGAAGCTCGACCGAGATGCAACCCAATACTGATCCAGATCAAAAGCAACGCCTCCTCATGCACCATACTTCCTTCGCGCAACAAAATATGTACTTTTATGCTGGTTACCAAACTTTTGAGGAGACACCATGAGTACTGACACCCTGGTCGAAACCCCCGAGTCCGTCCGCAGCGACGCCTTCGTGGAGGTGAACTACGCCGACCTCATCCCCAACAACGTCGATCTGGCCTCGGACCGGCAGCTGCAGCGCGCGCTGGAGGCAT
>JAEYPG010000298.1 GCA_023410975.1 Pseudomonadota bacterium | reverse complement strand
ACCAGGGACTGTGCGCGCAGCTGAGCCCGCGCCGCGCGCGCGTTGTCGGCTTCCAGCAGCCCGGTGCTGGTCTTGCCGCTGGCGGTCAGGGCCTCGAAACGGTAGGCGGGCATGTCAGGGACCTATGGGGTTTCAGCGTTTTCCGGAATCGCGCTACTCGCGCGTCACGCGCAGCACTTCCTCGGGCGAAGTGATGCCCTGGGCCACCAGGCGCTCGCCGTCCTCGCGCATGGAGCGCAGCCCCGCGGCCTCGGCGGCGGCGCGCATCTGCGCCTCGGGCGCGCGGCCGTGGATCAGCCCGCGCACCTGCTCGTCGGCCACCATCAGCTCGTACACGCCGGTGCGGCCGCGGTAGCCGCTGTGGCCGCAGGCCGGGCAGCCCACCGGGTGCCAGCGGCCCAGGTCGTCCTGGCGCTTGCAGTCCGGGCACAGCTTGCGCACCAGGCGCTGCGCCAGCACGCCCAGCAGGCTGGAGGACAGCAGGAAGGGCTCCACGCCCATGTCGGTCAGCCGCGTGACGGCGCTGGGCGCGTCGTTGGTGTGCAGCGTGGCCAGCACCAGGTGGCCGGTGAGCGAGGCCTGGATCGCGATCTGCGCGGTCTCGTAGTCGCGGATCTCGCCGATCATGATCACGTCCGGGTCCTGGCGCAGGATGGCGCGCAGCGCCTTGGCGAAGGTCAGCTCGATGCGCGCGTTGACCTGCGTCTGCCCGATGCCCGGCAGCTCGTACTCCACCGGGTCCTCCACCGTGAGGATGTTGGTGGTGCTGGTCTCCAGCCGGCCCAGCGAGGCGTAGAGCGTGGTGGTCTTGCCCGAGCCGGTGGGGCCGGTGACCAGCACGATGCCGTGGGGCTGGTGCACCAGGCGGTCGAAGGTGTTGAGCACCTCGCCGTCCATGCCCAGGCCTTCCAGGCTGAACTTCGCCTCGCCCTTGTCCAGCAGGCGCAGCACCGCGCGTTCGCCGTGCGCGCTGGGCAGCGTGGAGACGCGCACGTCGATGGCGCGCCCGCCGATGCGCAGCGAGATGCGCCCGTCCTGCGGCAGCCGTTTCTCGGCGATGTCGAGCTCGGCCATGATCTTCAGGCGCGAGATCAGCGCCGCGTGCAGCGCGCGGTTGGGCTGCACCACCTCGCGCAGCGTGCCGTCCACGCGGAAGCGCACCGAGGAGCTGCGCTCGTAGGGCTCGATGTGGATGTCGCTGGCGCCGTCCTTGGCCGCCTGTGTCAGCAGCGCGTTGAGCATGCGGATGATGGGCGCGTCGTTGGCGGCCTCCAGCAGGTCCTCCACGGCGGGGAGGTCCTGCATCATGCGGCTCAGGTCCACGGCGCTCTCGACCTCGCCCACCACCGCCGCCGCGCTGGACTCGCCCCCGGCATAGGCCGCGGCGATGCGCTGCGACAGCGTCTCGGCGGCCTCGCGCTCGAAGTTGCCGACCTCGTAGAGCCGCAGCACTTCCGACAGCGCCGACGCGGGCGTGGTGTCGGCGCTCCACAGCGTGAGCTGGCTGCCGTCGCTTTCGAGCAGCAGCGCATTGGACTTGGCGTAGGCGTAGGGCAGGGGATAGCGACCCATGGCGGACCTCGGTACTGCAATAGGGTTGGACTCAGCGCTGCTGCAGCGTCTCCACCTGCGGCTCGGGCACGGGCTGGGGTTGCGCCGATGGGGGCGGCCCCGATTCGCCCAGCGGGCTGGGCGGCGCGCCGGCGGGCGGCTGTGCCGGGGCAGGCTGCGGCGGCGTGCCCGACGTCGGGCGCACCGGCTGGATGGGCGAGCCGCGTCCGGGCACCTGGGGCTGCGCGGGCAGCACCGGCGCGTCGTTGACCGGCGTGACGGCGCTGGGCGTGGGCTGGTTGTTGACCTGCATGGCGCGGATGGCGTCATAGCGGTCCAGTGACAGCGCCTGGGCGTCGCTCTGGTTGCGAAGCACCACCGGGCGCAGGAACACCAGCAGGTTGCTCTTCACGCGCTGGCGGTTGCGGCTCTTGAACAGGCCGCCCACCACCGGCAGGTCGGCCAGGCCGGGCACGCGGTCCTCGCCGTCGGCGTACTCGTCGCGCATGAGGCCGCCCAGCACCAGCACCTGGCCGTCGTCCACCACCACGGTGGTCTCGATCGAGCTCTTGTCCGTGGTGGGTCCGTTGCTGGTGGTGGCGCCTGGCACCACGGCGGAGTTCTCCTGGAAGATGGTCATGCGCACCGTGCCGGCCTCGCCGATCTGGCTGCGGATGCGCAGCGTCAGGCCCACGTCGCGCCGCTCCACGGTCTGGAACGGGTTGATCGCACCGGTGCCGGTGCCGGTGTTGGTGAAGGTGCCGGTGACGAAGGGCACGTTCTGGCCCACCACGATCTTGGCTTCCTCGTTGTCCAGCGCCACGAGGTTGGGCGTGGACAGCACGTTGCCCCCGACCTCGTTCTGCAGGAAGTTGGCCAGCGATACCAGCGTCACCACGCCGTTGACGCGGCGCACCAGGCCGACGTTGAGGCCGTTGCCGGGCAGTGCGCCGGTGCTGCCGCTCGTGGTGGTGCCGCCCGTCAGGGCGTTGACGCCCTGGATGATGTTGAAGACGTTGTTGTTGGCGTAGTTGGTGCCCGAGTACAGGAAGTTCTTGTCGCCTTCCTTGCCCAGGATGCCCTGCCACTGGAAGCCGAACTGCGCGGCCTTGGTGGCGTCCACGCGCACGATCATCGACTCGACGTAGATCTGGGCGCGGCGCGAGTCGAGCTGGTCGATCACGGCACGGATCTGCCGGTACATCGGCTCCGGCGCGGTGATGATGAGCGAGTTCGTTGCCGGGTCGGCCTGCACGAAGCCGCCGGTACTGGGCTGTGCCGTGGCCTGCACCGGCGCCGTGGCCTGGGCCGACATCCCGGTGCTGGTGCTGCTGCCGGAGCCGGTGGCGCCGAAGCTGGTCTGCTGCACCGCGGGCTGCTGCGCCGCGGCCGGTGCCGCGCCGCCGCCCACGGC
>JAEYPG010000246.1 GCA_023410975.1 Pseudomonadota bacterium | reverse complement strand
GTGCCTGGCCGCCGCGCTGGGCCTGCCGGCCGCGGGGCCGGCAGGGGCGATGTGGGCGCGCATGAGCGAGGCCGAACTGGTGCGGCACTCCGAGCTGATCGTGGTGGGCGAGTGGCGCAGCGACGCGCCCGCGCCGCTGCCCGACACGCCGGCGCGGGCCGTGGGCCGCATCGCCGTCACCGAGGTCTGGAAGGGGCCGCAAGACTTGAAGACGGTACGGGTGGTGGTGCCCGCGCCCGGTGGCCCGCAGTCCAGCGACGCCATCACCTACCGCCGCGGCGACCGCGGACTGTGGCTGCTGCGCCCCTGGCAGGGTGGTGGCGGCCTCTACGCCGCGGACAGCCCGCAGCGCTTCGTGGCCGAGGGCAGCGACCCAGCGCTGCTCAAGACGCTGCGGGAGCTGCTGGGGCGGCGCTGATTCCAGTTCTGCTTCGACAGTGAAGTAAACCCCGTTCGCCCTGAGCCCTTCGACAAGCTCAGGACAAGTTCTGTCGAAGGGCAGGCGCTGGGTTGTTGGCCCAGGGCTTCGACAAGCTCAGCCTGAACGGACTTCTTCAGTTCGAAAGGCGGGTTGGTATCAATCCCCCTGGATCTTCGACGCCTTCACCACCTGTCCCCAGCGCGCGAGCTCGGCGCGGGCGTAGTCGCCAAGCTGCTGCGGGTTCATGTACTCGGCCGTGGCGCCCAGTTCGGCAGCCTTCTGCTTGAACGCGGGCGTGGCCATGATCTTCGCGATCTCGCCGCTGAGCTTGTCCACCACCGCCTGCGGCGTCTTGGCCGGCGCGAACACCGCGAACCACGAGGTGGCGTCCAGCTTGGGCAGCCCGGCCTCGGCGGCGGTGGGCACGTTGGGCAACGAAGACAGGCGGCTCTTGCCCGTCACCGCCAGCACGCGCAGCTTGCCCGAGGCGATGTGCGGCATGTACGGCGGCGGGGTGCCGAAGGTCAGGTCCACCTGGTTGCCCAGCAGGTCCTGCAGCGCCGGGCCCGTGCCCTTGTAGGGGATGTGGTTCATCTGGATGCCCGCCTGCTGCTCCAGCATCGCGCCCGTGACGTGCTGCAGCGAGCCGTTGCCCGAGGAGGCGTAGTTGAGCTTGCCCGGGTTGGCCTTGGCGTAGGCGATGAGCTCGGCCATCGTCTTCACGGGCAGCCCGTCGCGCACCACGATCACCTGCGGGGCGCTGAACACGTTGGCCACCGGGCGCAGGTCCTCGAAGCTCCACTGCGCCGGCTGCGCGCTCACGTGCGGCGTGATCACGTGGTAGCCCGAGTACTGCATCAGCAGCGTGTAGCCGTCGGCCTCGGCGCGCTTGACGGCCACCGCCGCCACCGCGCCGTTGGCGCCGCCGCGGTTGTCCACCACCACCGTCTGCCCCAGCGCCTTGCCCAGCGGCTCGGCCAGCATGCGCGCGGCGATGTCGGTGGTGCCGCCCGGTGCCGTGGGCACCACCAGCGTGATCGGTTTGCTGGGATAGCCGCCCTGCGCGGCGGCGGTGCCGGCGGCGAGGGTGGCGACGGCCGCCAGGGCCAGCAGGGTGAAGTGGCGCTTGTGAAGGGTCATGGTTGTCTCCTTGTTTGTGAGTGAATGACTTCCGTTCGGGTTGAGCTTGTCGAAGCCCTCTTGGCAAGCGGGCCTGCAGGCCCTTCGACAGAGCTTGTCCTGAGCTTGTCGAAGGGCTCAGGGCGAACGGGAAAGCAGAGCGTTGGTTCAGCCCCGCGCCAGCGCGCGCTCGCGGATGGCGTCGAAGTCCGCCGGCCGCGGGTGCAGGTCCAGCCGGCGGCCGGCCGCGACGATCTGGCTCGGCACGGCATGCCCCACCAGCGCCGGCAGCCGCCGCGCGGCCTCCAGCAGCCGCTGCAGGTCCACGCCGGTGTCGTAGCCCATGAGCGCCAGCGCGTGCACGATCTCCTCGCTGCACACGTTGCCCGTGGCGCCCGGCGCGTAGGGGCAGCCGCCCAGCCCGCCCAGCGAGGCGTCGAATCGGTCGGCGCCGGCGTCGATGGAAGCCAGCACGTTCGCCAGCCCCATGCCGCGCGTGTTGTGGAAGTGCAGCGTCAGCTCGGTGCCCGGCCAGCGTTCCTTGAAGGCGCGCACCAGCGCCGCGACCTGGCTGGGATAGGCCATGCCGGTGGTGTCGCACAGCGTCACGCCGCGCGCGCCCAGCTCCTCGACGTAGCGCGCGCACCAGTCCAGCACGGTGGCTTCGGGCACGTCGCCCTCCATCGGGCAGCCGAAGCTGCACGACAGCGACACGTTCACCGCGGTGCCCGCCTGCCGCGCGATGCCGTTGACGGCCGACAGCGCCTGGTAGGACTGCTGGCGCGTCATGCGCAGGTTGGCCAGGTTGTGGCTTTCGCTCGCCGACATCACCAGGTTCATCTCGTCGGCCCGCGCGTCGATGGCGCGCTCGGCGCCGCGCACGTTGGGCACCAGCGCGCTGTAGACCACGCCCGGCACGCGCTCGATCTCGCGCAGCACCTGCTCCGCGTCGCGCAGCGCCGGAATCGCCTGCGGCGAGACGAAGGCCGTGACCTCGATCTTGACCAGCCCCGCGCGCGAGAGCGCGTTGACCAGCGCGATCTTGTCCTCGGTGGGCACGAAGGCCGGCTCGACCTGCAGCCCGTCGCGGGTGCCCACTTCCTGCATGAAGATGCGCCGCCCGGCGCCGTTCCAGACTTCGTTGCTCATGCCACCACCTTGCGTTCGCGCAGCGCCGCGATCTGTTGTTCCGTGAGCCCGATCTCGCGCAGCACCGCGTCGGTGTCGTCGCCGAGCCTCGGGGCCGAGTGGCGCACGCTGCCCGGCGTGCCCATGAGCTTGGGCACGATGCCGGGCACCTCCACCACGTGCCCGTCGCGCGTGGGCTGCTGCAGGATCATGTCGCGCGCCCGGTAGTGCGGGTCCTCGACGATGTCCTTGGCGGTGTAGACCTTGCCCACCGGCACGCGCGCGCCGTTGAGCACTTCCATCACCTCGGCCACCGTGCGCGTCTGCGTCCAGGCCTCGATGGCCGCGTCGATCTCGCCCACGCGCTTCACGCGCCCGGCGTTGTCGGCCAGCGCCGGGTCTGCCCCAAGGTCGTCGCGGCCGATGGCCGACATCAGGCGCTTGAAGATGCTGTCGCCGTTGCCCGCCACCAGCACGTAGCCGTCGCCGCAGCGGTAGGCGTTGGACGGGGCGATGCCCGGCAGCGCGCTGCCCGCGGCCTCGCGCACCGCGCCGAAGGCGCTGTACTCGGGCACCAGGCTCTCCATCACGTTGAACACCGCCTCGTGCAGCGCCACGTCGATCACCTGCCCTTTGCCGCCATGCGCCTGGCGGTGGTAGAGCGCCATGAGGATGCCGATGGTCCCGTGCAGCGCCGCCAGCGTGTCGCCGATGGAGATGCCGCAGCGCACCGGCACGCGGCCGGGCTCGCCGGTGAGGTGGCGCAACCCGCCCATGGCCTCGCCGATGGCGCCGAAGCCCGGCAGGTCGCGGTAGGGGCCGGTCTGCCCGTAGCCGGAGATGCGCAGCATGATCAGCTTCGGGTTGAGGGCGCTGAGCGCTTCCCAGGACAGGCCCCAGCCCTCCAGCGTGCCGGGCCTGAAGTTCTCGATCAGGACATCCGCTTCCTTGACCAGCTGGCGCGCGATGTCCTGGCCTTCGGCGCTGCGCAGGTCCAGCGCGATGGAGCGCTTGTTGCGCGACTGCACCTGCCACCACACCGAGGTGCCGTCCTGGATCAGGCGCCAGTTGCGCAGCGGGTCGCCGCTGCCGGGGGCCTCGATCTTGATGACGTCGGCACCGAAGTCCGCCAGCGTCTTGCCGGCGAAGGGGCCGGCGATGAGCTGGCCCATCTCGACGACCTTGAGGCCGCTGAGGGCGCCGGGCGGGATCGGGATGTCGGTCATGGAGTCTCCTGTGTTGAGGCCGGGCCTCGCATGCGGGCCCGTTGATGGGCGCCATTGTGGAAACCGTCACGGCGCCGGGGAATGACGGTGTGGCGAGCCGAGCTTTCGCGGAATGCGAAAGCGGCGCCGCCGCGGGCGTTCAGCCGGGCGCGCGCCGGTGCGCCGCGCCGCCCTGCAGCAGGTGGTCCAGCAGCAGCCGCGCCGGGCGGGGCAGGGCGGCGAAGTCGGGCGCGCCCAGCAGCAGCTGGCGCTCCACCCAGGCGTCGTTCAGGCCGATCTTGTGCAGCCCCATGGACACCAGGTGCGGACGCACCGCCGCCTCGGGCAGCACCGCCACGCCCAGCCCCGCGGCCACCATCTGGCACATGGCGTCGAAGCTGCGCACCTGGATGCGCAGCTTCAGCCGCCGCCCCAGCGCGGCGCTCTCCAGCTGCAGCCGCTGCGCCAGCGACGTGCCGCCGGAAAGGCTCACGAAATCGAGCTCGGCGGCCTCCGCGAAATCGATGGCCTCGCGCGCGGCCAGCGGGTGCTCGCGCGGCACCACCAGCACCAAGCGGTCGCGCCGGTAGGGCAGCGACTGCAGGCCCAGCGGCGGCGTGCGCTCGGCGTAGATGCACAGGTCCGCGCGACCGTCGGCCACGGCCAGCACCACGTCCGAGCTGTCTCGCTCCTCCAGCTCGATGCGGATGCCCGGGTTGTCCGCGATGAAGGCGGCGATGTCGGTGGGCAGGAACTGGATCACGGCCGAGGTGTTGGCCCACAGCCGCACCACGCCCAGCACGCCGGCGGCGAAGTCCGACAGCTCGGCGGCGAGCTGGTCGACGTCGCCCAGGATGCGCTGCGCGTGCCGCTGCAGCGCCTGCCCCGCGGGCGTGAGCGTGACGCCGCGCGAATGGCGCTCCAGCAGCGGCGCGCCCACGGCGGCTTCCAGGTCGGAGATGCGCTTGCTGGCCGCGCCCACCGCCAGGTGCGCCAGCTCCGCGCCGCGGCTGATGCTGCCGCTGCGCGCCACGAAGCCGAACAGGGCCAGGGAAACGAGGTCGAGGCGGTGCAGGTTCATTTGAAAGAAAAAGGATCCATGCAACTTCAGAAAGCCATTGGACGAAACCTTCCCCGTTCGCCCTGAGCCCTTCGACAAGCTCAGGACAAGCTCTGTCGAAGGGCAGGCGCTCGGATGTCGGTGCAGGGGCTTCGACAGGCTCAGCCCGAACGGACTTTGAAAGTCTGATTCCAAGTCCAAGTCGTCAGTGAAAGATCACCGTTCGCCCTGAGCTTGTCGAAGGGCCTGTGGGCCGGCTGCGCCGGGGGCTTCGACAGGCTCAGCCCG
>JAEYPG010000242.1 GCA_023410975.1 Pseudomonadota bacterium | reverse complement strand
CCCAGGGCGGCACCGCGCGTGCGCGGCGTGCCTGCGCCACTGGGCAACTCGTTGCGATGCTCCCAGTAGTTGCCCGACAGCACGAGCGGCGCGAGCTGGTAGGCCGCGCCGAGGTTGAAGGCGCGCTGCTGGGCCTCGCCGGCGGCCAGGATCTGGCCGCCCTGGTGGTAGGCGACGCTGGCGTCAAGCGCGCCGGCCTGGTAGCGCAGCAAGGCGCCGACGCTGCGCTTGGCCGTGCCGGCGGCCGGCACCCACAGGGCCGAGGCGCCGGGCGCGACCGCCGTCTTCTCGCCGGCCGCCACGGCCACGGCGGCCGACACGCCGCCGAAGGCCGGGCTCCAGTAGCTCACCTGGTTGTCCTGGCGGCCCTGGTCGCCGGAGAGGTACATCGCCAGCACGGGCGAGAAGTTGGCGAAGCCCTCGATGTCGCTGCTCACCATCGAGTAATGCATGGGCGCGTACTGGCGGCCCAGGCGGATCTCCCCGGCACCGGCCGAGGCCAGCGACACGAAGGCCTGGCGGCCGAAGAGCCGGCCTCCCTGCAGCGACGCGCCCGTGTCGGGCGAAAAGCCGCTTTCCAGCACGAAGCCCGCCTTGAGCCCGCTGCCCAGGTCTTCCGTGCCGCGCAGCCCCCAACGCGACGGCGACAGGCCGCCGTTGGAGACCTTGGCGACCGAGCCGGTGCCGCTGACGCGGGCCGACTCGGCGTAGAGGTCCATGATGCCGAAGAGCGTGACGTTGCTCTGGGCCGGGGCGGAAGAGGCGCAGCAGGCCAGGGCTGCTGCTGTGGCCATGGCGGCGTTCTTGTTCATTGGGGTCTCCTTGTGTTTATGGTCGTGTGCAGGTGCGATCCACGCGGCATGGCTGCGCCCGCAACGGCCCGGGGGCCGCAGGTCGTGGATCTCATGGGAGTGGCCGCGGCACGTTGCCGCGGCGGGAGGGAACGGACGCCTACTGGGCGGCGCCCGTGGCGAGGAACCGCTGCGCCAGCTTCACCCAGAAGGCGGCGCCGATGGCGATGTTGTCGTCGTTGAAGTCGTAGCCGGGGTTGTGCACCATGCAGTTGCCTGCCCCGTCGCCGTTGCCGATGAGCACGTAGCTGCCCGGCACGCGCTCCAGCATGAAGGCGAAGTCCTCGCTGCCGGTGAGCGGCGGCCCCTGCAGCTCCACGCGCTGCGGGCCGAGCAGCTCCAGCGCCACCTCGCGCGCCAGTGCCGTCTGCTCCGCGTCGTTGACCAGCACGGTGTAGCCGCTGCGGTAGTCGATCTCGGCGCGCACGCCGTAGCCCTGCGCCTGGGCCGTGACCAGGTCGCGGATGCGCTGCTGCAGCAGCGCGCGCACCTCGCGGTCCAGCGCCCGCACCGACAGCTCCAGCCGCGCCTGCTGCGGGATCACGTTGTTGGCCTGGCCGGCGTGCACGGCGCCCACCGTGACCACGGCCGTCTGCAGCGGATCGACGTTGCGCGCCACGATGCTCTGCAGCGCCATCACGATGGAGGCGGCCGCAACGACCGGATCGGCCGTGTGGTGCGGCATGGCGCCGTGGCCGCCCGTGCCATGCAGCGTGATGGTCGCGTAGTCGGAGGAGGCCATCATCGCGCCCTCGCGCAGCACCAGCCGCCCCTGCGCGATGCCGGGCATGTTGTGCATCGAGAAGATCGCGTCGCAGGGATACTTGTCGAACAGCCCGTCCTCGATCATGCGCACCGCGCCGCCCAGGCTTTCCTCGGCCGGTTGGAAGACCAGGTTGAGCGTGCCGTCGAAGTCCGTGGCCGCCAGCAGCCGCGCGGCGGCCAGCAGCATCGCCGTGTGGCCGTCATGCCCGCAGGCGTGCATCAGCCCCGGGCGGCAGCTGGCATGCGCCAGCCCGGTCGCCTCCTGGATCGGCAGGGCGTCCATGTCCGCGCGCAGGCCCAGCCGGCGCGCCGAGCCGCCGCGTCGCAGCTGCCCCACCACGCCCGTGCCGCCCAGGCCGCGCTCGACCTGGTAGCCCCAGGCCTGCAGCTTCTCGGCCACCAGCGCGCTGGTGCGGTGCTCCTCGAAGCCCAGCTCCGGATGGCGGTGGATGTCGCGGCGCAGCCGCACGAATTCGCCCGATTGTTCCGCGCTCATCGACAGCAGGTCCATGGTGCGGCTCCTCACTGCGCCTGCAGCTTGATGTCCCGGGCGATGCGGCGGTAGCGCGCCGTCTCGGCCTCGAAGAACTTGGCCGACTCGGCCAGGGACATCGCCGGCGCGGCCGTCTGGCTCTGGGCCGCGAGCTGCTTGCGCACCTCCGCGTCCTGCAGCACCGCCACCATGGACTTGTGCAGCTTCTCGACCACCGGCGCGGGCGTGTCCTTGCGCACCATCAGGCCCGACCAGATCGTGTAGCTGAAGTTCTTGAGCTGCCGGCTCTCGGCCACCGTCGGCACGTTGGGCAGCAGCTCCGAGCGCGTGGCGCCCAGCTGGCCGAGCAGCTTGAGCTTGCCCTGCTGGGCCTGCGCGCCCATGGCCGTGGAGTAGACGAGCACGGCGAAGTCGACCACGCCGCCGCCCAGGTCCTGCAGCACCGGCGCGTTGCCCTTGTAGGGCACGTGCTGCACCTGGGTGCCGGTCTGCCGCGCGGCGTCCTCGACCACCAGGTGGTAGAGCGAGCCGATGCCCACGCTGCCGTAGGTCAGCGGCTTGTCCTTGGACTTGCGCGCCAGGTCGACCAGCTCGTCGGCGGAATTGGCCGGCAGGTCCTTGCGCGCGATGAGCACCAGCACGGCGTTGCCGATCGGGTGCACGAGCGTGAAGTCCTCGGCCTTGAGCTTGACCGCGGCGTTGGCCAGCGGCGAGAGGATCACCTCGTTGGGCGAACCCTGGAACAGCATGCGGCCGTCCGCCGGCGCGGCCAGCACCTTCTGCGCCGCCAGCGCGCCGCTGACGCCGCCCAGGTTGTCCACCAGCACCTGCTGGCCCAGTGCCTTGCTCAGCGGCGTGTTGACGATGCGCGCGATCGCATCGGAGGGGCCGCCGGCCGGGTAGGGAACCAGCAGCGTCACCGGCTTGTCGTCGGCCCGCACCGCCGTGCCGCAAAGCGCCGCGGCGGCCAGGACCATGAACGCGCGCCTGCTTTTGTGGAATCGCACCATTGCTCCAACTCCTTGCTTCGCCGCCCAGGTGCGGCCGATAGAGAGCAGGTTAGTGGCGGGCGTTCAATAAATCCAATGCATTATGTGCAGCTGAATAATGAGATCAAAGCATGGACGTGCCGGGTAAATACGGGGTGGCTTGACTTGCGGCGGAGCGCCGAGCCGCGGCTGTGATTCCAACTTCAAGTCGTCAGTGAAAGTTCACCGTTCGCCCTGAGCCCTTCGACAAGCTCAGGACAGGCTTGTCGAAGGGCCTGTTGGCCGGTTGTGCCAGGGGCTTCGACAAGCTCAGCCCG
>JAEYPG010000193.1 GCA_023410975.1 Pseudomonadota bacterium | reverse complement strand
CGGCCCCCGGCAGGCCTCGGCGCAAGCCACCCAAACCTCTTCAAACCCCGTACAGCCATGCGCAGCTCTCGCTGTTTTGACCGTAACGAATTACTCCGGACAGCAGTGTGCCTTCGCGGGCATGACGAGACCAGGCTTACGGCCTGTCTGAAACCGGACTCAGTGCAGCACCAGCACCGGCAGCTTGCTGCGCGAGATGACGTGCTTGGTGTGCGAGCCGAACAGGAACTCGCCCACCGCGCCGCGGCCGTGCGTGACCATGACGATCATGTCGGCGCCAACCTTGTCGGCCTCGTCGGCAATGGTGTCGTCCACGGCGTCGGAGGCGACGAAGTGGCCGGTGAACTCCACGCCGACGGCGGTCGCGCGCTCCTCGAACTGGCGCAGCAGCGCCTGGGCATGTTCGACGTTGCGCTTCTCATGGTTGCGCATGCGCTCGGCGTAGACCACGGCGTCGGGCGTCACCACCGAGAACCCGACATCGGGCTCGACCACGAAACCGGTGATGCGCGCACCCAGCTGCGAGGCCAGCGCGATGGCGCCGTCCATCGCACGCTGGGACAGCTCGGAACCATCGACGGGAACGAAGAGATGCTTGTACATGTCAGGGCCTTTCAGTGTGCCGTCAGCTTAGGCAGGAAGCTTCCATTCAAGCTTGACGAAGCTCAAGGTGAAACCCCGTGCGCGTGATGTGTTCCCGCAACCGGCGCCCGCGATGTCGGCAGCGGCTTGCGCCGCGCCGAGGCGCCACACTGCATGGCAAGAGCCAAGAGGAGTCGCCATGAGCACCGCAAGCACCGTTGACCCGTCCACCGCCGGCATCGTCGAGCTCGATGCGCTGTCGCTGTCGCAGGCCATCGCCGCGCGCCGCATCTCCTGCCGCGAGGTGATGCAGGCCTACCTGGCGCAGATCGAGCGCCTGAACCCGCGCGTGAACGCGCTGGTGTCGCTGCAACCCGAGGAGACGCTGCTGCGCCAGGCCGGCGAGCGCGATGCGCAGCTCGCGCGCGGCGAGCGCATGGGCTGGATGCACGGCTTCCCGCAAGCGCCCAAGGACTTGGCTGCCACCGCCGGCATCCCCACCACCATGGGCTCGCTCACGCTCAGGAACAACGTGCCCCGCGAGGACGCGCTGGTGGTGGAGCGCGCGCGCCGCGCCGGCGCCATCCTCATCGGCAAGAGCAACACACCCGAGTTCGGGCTCGGATCGAACACCTTCAACCGCGTCTTCGGTGTCACGCACAACGCCTTCGACCCGGGCCGCAGCGCCGGCGGCAGCAGCGGCGGCGCTGCGGTGGCGCTGGCCCTGCGCATGCTGCCGGTGGCCGACGGCAGCGACATGATGGGTTCGTTGCGCAACCCCGCGGCCTGGAACAACGTCGTCGGCTTCAGGCCCTCGCTGGGCCGTGTGCCGATGCTGCCCGCGCGCGACATCTTCTTCCAGCAGCTCAGCACCGAAGGGCCCATGGCGCGCAGCGTGGCCGAGGCGGCGATGCTGCTGTCGGTGCAGGCCGGCTTCGACGCGCGCTGCCCGCAGTCCATTGCCGAGGACCCGCGGCGCTTCGCCGGCTCGCTGCAGCGCGACTTCAAGGGTGCGCGCATCGGCTGGCTCGGCGACCTGGGCGGGCACCTCGCCACCGAGCCCGGGCTGCTGCCGCTGTGCGAACGGGCGCTGCGGCATTTCGAGGCCCTCGGCTGCACGGTGGAGCCCGCGCTGCCCGACTTCCCGCTGGAGCGGCTGTGGCGCTGCTGGTTGAGCCTGCGACAGTTCATCGTCTCGGGCCTGTGCGGCGAGATCGTCGCCAGCGACAAGCTGCGCGCGCTGGTGAAGCCGGAGCTGGTGTGGGAGGTCGAGCAGGGCTGGAAACTGCCGGCCACCGAACTGTGGAAGGCCACGGTGGCGCGCACCGAGTGGACGCTGGCGCTGCAGGCGCTGTTCGCGCGCTTCGATTTCCTGGTGCTGCCGGCCGCGCAGGTGTTTCCCTTCGACGCCGAGCTGGACTGGCCCAAGTCCATTGCCGGACGGGCGATGGACACCTACCACCGCTGGATGGAGGTCGTGATCGGCCCGACCCTGGCCGGGTTGCCGGTGGCGGCCGTGCCCGGAGAGCTCAGCGCCGAAGGGCTGCCCACGGGGCTGCAGATCGTGGGCCCGGCGCAGCAGGACTTCGCCACGCTGCAGATGGCCCACGCCTACGAGCAGGCCTGCCAGTACACGCGGCGGCGCTCGCCGCTGCTGGGCTGAATCCGGTCTGCGTTCGCGGCAGGCTGGCCGCCGGGCTGAAGGACCAGGCTCTCCTCATGAGCTGGGCCTTCATCGCTAGCTTTATCGCTGGACAGGCTGCACGGTTGCCGCATATTCATTTGGGCTCACCCTGAAATGCCGAAGGCCCACCGAGGTGGGCCTTTTCCATTTAAGCGTGCTCATTCAATTCATCGCGGCATGATCTCCCTGCATTCCGCCGGCGGGTTGGTAGCCAGGCAGGCGCCGAAGTCCGCAATCTTGTCGTCCGACTGCGCATAAATCTGGCTTCCGGAGGCCAGCACGCCCAGGGCCATGAACAGCGCGTAAACATGGGACTTGAGAGTCTTGAACATCACCTCGCTCCTTTTGCCGATACGGGCCAATCTCTACGGGGCGCCTCGCGGTTTCATGACGCCGACGATTTCCGAAGAAGTTGTGGAAATTTTCCTTGCCGTACCCGTCCGGCGCCAGCGCACAGGCGCCCGTGCGCCGGAAGGAGTAGCGCCCATACCCTTGTAGGCCGGTTCCGACAGGGTTGAGCGATGTGAGCCGGCCCGTTGGCCGGCCCGGCGGGGATGTTCAAGCGGGGCGATCAGCCTGTCACGCCCGCTACCGGCAACCGCCACAGCACCGTGGTGCCCTGGCCCGGCTGCGAGTCGATGGCAAAGGTGCCGCCCAGCGCCTCGATGCGCTCTTGCATGCCCAGCAGGCCCCAGTTGCTGCGCCCGGCCGTGGAGGTCGTGGCGTCGGTGGCGTCGAAGCCCACGCCGTCGTCCTCGACGCTGCCCACCAGCAGGCCGCGCCGGCGCTCCAGGCTCAGGCTCACCCGCGAGGCGCGGGCGTACTTCGCCACGTTGTTCAACGCCTCCTGCACCACGCGGAAGGTGGCCGTCTCCACCGAGGGCGTGAGCCGGCCGTGGTCCAGGCCGCGCAGTTCCAGGTCGGCGCTCACGCCGGTGAGCTCGCTCCAGGTGTTGACGTAGGCCGAGACGCCCTCGCCCAGCCCGCAGTCCTCCAGCGCCGTGGGGCGCAGGATGAAGACGATTCGGTCCAGCTCCCGGTCCAGCTCCTGGATCAGCCCCTGCAGGCGGTGCAGCCGCTCGCGCGCCGCCATGTCGTCGGGCGACTGGCGCAGCGCACTCAACGCCAGCACCACCGAGGACAGGTACTGCCCCAGCCCGTCGTGCAGCTCGCGCGCGATGCGCCGACGCTCCTCGTCCTGCACCGACTCCAGGTGGATCAGCAACTGCCGCAGCGCCGCCGTGCGCTCGGCCACGCGCTGCGCCAGCAGCTCGCTGGCATGGCGCTGCTCGGTGACGTCGCGCATGACGCCGATCATGCGCACCGCCTCGCCATGGTCGTCGTAGAAGAAATGGCCCTTGGCCGAGAGCCAGCGCAACTGGCCGTCGGGGGGAAGGATGCGGAACTCGTGCCGGTAGGACTGGCGCCGCTCGCGCGCCTCCCGCACCGCCGCGGCGGCGGCCTCGCGGTCCTGCGGATGCACGCGCGCCAGCCATGCCTCGTAGCCGGGCTCGACGTCGCCGACGCCGTAGCCCTGCATGCGGTAGTGCTCGCGCGACCACAGCACCTGGCCCGTGCGCAGGTCCCAGTCCCAGGTGGCGAGCTCGCCCACGTCCAGCGCCAGGCGCAGCCGCCGCGCGTTCTCGCGCAGCCGCTGCTCCAACTGCCGGCGCTGCGTGGTGTCGCGCGAGACGCCCACCACCAGCTCGACGCTGCCGTCCTCGGCCAGCACCGGGCCCCAGACGAAATCGAAGAAGGCGCCCACGCCGGCAGGGTTGGTGAAGAAGACCTCGTCCTCGATGGTCCGCCCGGTATCGAAAATGGCATCCAGGTGTGCATCGAGCCGCCGCGCCAGCTCGACGGGGTAATCCAGTTCGGCGAAGGTGCGGCCGAGCATGTCCGCAGCCTTGAGCCCGAACAGGTCCTGCATGGCCTGATTGACGTACACGAAGCGGTGCTCGCGGTCGAAGGCGTACACGAAGTCCGGGATCGAGCCCAGCATGGCCTCCAGCAGCCGCGAGCGCGCGGCGGGCGAGGCGATGGCGTCCAGCCCGCCCACGCTGCGAACGTTGCCCACGGGCCGCGGACGCGACTCGGGCCGAGGACGGCCGGCGGCGATCTCGTCCACCACCTGGCCGATGTCGCTCAGCGGCAGCACCTGGTCGGCGGCGCCGGCGGCGATGGCAGCGCTGGGCAGGTCGGGCTGGGTGGTGGTGGCGGGGTCCTGCACCAGCACCCGGCCACCGGCGTGGTGCAGCCGC
>JAEYPG010000135.1 GCA_023410975.1 Pseudomonadota bacterium | reverse complement strand
GATCCGGCGTCTCCGCCGGCCGGCAAGGCAGCGGCCCCGGCCGCAGCGCCGGCTGCGGCACCCGCCGCCGGCCGCCCCCTGACCCTGACGGTGTGACGCGATGAAAAGCATTTCCCTTCCCCGTCTGCGCGTGCGCAGCCCGCTGCTGTGGCTGCAGGTGGGCTGCGTGTTCTCCTTCGTCGCGTGGGCCGGCGTGTTCGAGCTCGACGTCGCCAGCCATGCCGAAGGCCAGATCACGCCCGCCGGCCAGCTCAAGCGCGTGCAGCACCTCGAAGGCGGCATCGTGCGCAACATCAAGGTCGGCGAAGGCCAGCGTGTCCAGCAGGGCGAGGTGATCGCCGAGCTGGAGAGCGTGTCGTCCAACGCCGACATGGGCGAGATGCAGTCGCGCGCCGCCAGCCTGGAGGCCAAGGTGCTGCGGCTGAACGCGACGCTGGCGCGCGCGGGCAGCCTGGGCCTGCCCGCCGAGCTGGAGAAGTCCAGCCCCGCCGTGGCCGCGGACGCGCGCTCGGCCTTCGCCGCCTACCGCGAGCGCTACAGCGCGGTGGTGCGCACCCACGAGTCCAAGATCGCCCAGCGCCGCGCGGAGATCGACGAGGCCAAGGAGCGGCTGACGGGCCTGCAGTCGCGCAGCAAGCTCATCGCGGAGCAGGTGCGCATCAGCGAGCAGATGCTCAAGCAAAAGCTCACCAACGAGTACGACCACCTGCAACTGCGCAAGGAGCAGGCGGCCATCGACGCGGAGCGCGACTCCACCCTCGCCTCCCAGGCGCGCATGGTGACCTCGCGCGACGAGGCGGTGGCGGCCCTGGCCGCGTTCCGTTCGGAGGAGGACGTGACGCTGCGCCGCGAGCTGCTCGAAGCCAATACCGAGCTGTCCGCGCTCAAGGAGCGGCTGCGCAAGCCCAGCGACTCTTTCGAGCGCACGGTGGTGCGCGCGCCGGTGGCGGGCAACGTGATGTCGCTGATGATCAAGAACAGCGGCGCCGTCATCGCGCCCGGCGGCGTCATCGCCACCATCGTGCCCGAGAACGAGTCGCTGCTGGCCGAGGTGCGGCTGCCCATCGCGGACGTGGGCTTCGTGCGCATCGGCGCACCGGCGCGGCTCACGCTGTCCGGCGGCTCGGGGGGCTTCTCCACCATTGACGCCGAGGTCACGCACGTGAGCCCGGACGCCGCCGTGGACGAGAAGACCAACCAGGGCTACTACGTGGTGCGGCTCAAGCCGGCGAAATTCGCCTTCGAGCGCGGCGGCCATGCCTACCCGCTCAAGCCGGGCGTGCGCGTCATGGCCACGATCCTGACGGGCAGCCGCACCGTGCTGGCCACGCTGACCGACACCTTCTTCGGCAACGGCGTCAAGCCGCTGTCGGAGCTTTGATTCCAACTTCAAGTCGTCCGTGAAAGTTCACCGTTCGCCCTGAGCTTGTCGAAGGGCCTGTTGGCCGGTTGTGCCAGGGGCTTCGACAAGCTCAGCCCGAACGGGTTTTCTTTCAGTACCAATGAAGAACTGGAATGACGCGCGGCTCGCGCCTTTGGCTGGCGAGGACGAAGGCGGCCGGGCTCGCGCGCGTCGCGCGGGCATCCATGTGGCAGCGCTTGCTGCGTTGAAGGCAGGGCCGGCGCTGAGCATCGATGCCCACTGCCGGACCTCACTCCCGAGGCGCGGCTGCCTGCGGTACAGCCCGGCGTGGGGTTGACGAGAAGAACGACAAATTCAAGCTCGTCAAGGGCGATGGTTCTCATTTTCGGCGGGACCCGCGGCGCTGCTGGAACCGGCTGTGGGCAAATGCCAGCCGCGTCGTATCGCCAGCATGCGCAGCCCGAAACACGACACCGCCCCGGCGACGGCCACCGGGGCCGGGGAAAGCGCCAGCAGGTGACCGATGACCACCACGGCGGCACCGGCCAGTGCCGCCGTGGCGTAGATGTCGGCCCGCAGCACCGTCGGAATTTCTGCCAGCAGCACGTCGCGCACCATGCCGCCGCCGATCCCGGTCAACATGCCCAGCAGCGCCGCCATCACCGGTTCGAGCCCGTGGACGAGCGCCTTTTGCGTACCGGACACGGCGAACGTCGCCAGCCCTATCGCGTCAAAGATCAGCACTGCGTTTTGCAGGCGGCCGATGCCGGCATTCCAGTAGAACGTGAGCAGGCCCGCGAGCAGCGATACCGCCAAGTAGCGCCAGTCGGTGAGCGCCGCCGGCGGCACCGCACCGATCAGAACGTCGCGGGACATGCCTCCGGCATTGGCCGCCGCGAACGACAGCACCAGCACGCCGAACAGATCGACGCGGCGCTTGATGCCCGCCGTCGCGCCACTGAGCGCGAAGACAAACGTGCCCACCAGATCGAGGACGAGCAGGAGCGTTTCCATGCGAGACCGGATCTCCGAATGGACTTCAGGGCCGTCCGGATCGTCGCCGCGGATCGATCACCACGCGAACACCTACTTGCCCAGCCAAGCGAGGGCAGCGACGACCATCGCCTCGACACCCGCCTCCAGCGTCGGATGCAACACGGGCGCGAAGAGCGGACTGTGGTTGCTGGGCAGTTCGTTGACCTTGCCGGTCTCCTTGGCCTTCGCAAAGGTCTGCGGATCGGTACCACCGACGAACCAGAACACCGACGGCACCTGCCACTCGGAGCCAAACGAGCCGAAGTCCTCGCTCGCCGAAGTCGGCCCAGTGCCGCGCACGCGTTGTGCGGGGAAGTAGCGGCGGAACGCCTCCGCGACCCGTTGGCTTGCACCGGCGTCGTTGACGCCCAGCGGATAGCTGTCGAGCCGGGTGATCTCGGGCGCCCTTGGCGCACCGGAGGCGGCGGCCTCGGCGTTGACGATGCGCTCGATCGCAGCCAGCACCCGCTGCCTGACGCCGGCGTCGAAGCTGCGCACATTGAGCTTGATGAGCGCCTCGTCGGGTATGACGTTTTCCTTGTCGCCCGCCTGCAGCGCACCGATGGTGACGACGGCCGATTCGCTGGCGGCGAGCTCACGCGAAACGATGCCCTGCAGGCGCATTACCGTGGCGGCCGCCATGACCACGGGGTCGATGCTCGCCTGCGGCATCGATCCGTGCGCGCCGCGTCCGAACAGGCGGATCTGAAGGCTGTCGGCGGCCGACGTGACGGTGCCCGTGCGCCCGGCGACGTCGCCGGCGGAGCCAACCATCACATGCTGGCCGAACACCACATCGGGCTTTGGAAACCGGCTGAAGAGCCCGTCGTCGATCATGGCCCGGGCGCCCTGGGCGGTCTCCTCGCCAGGCTGGAACACCGCCATCACGGTGCCGCTCCAGGCGTCGCGAGCCTGCGCCATCAGCGTGGTCGCCCCGACGAGCCACGTCACATGCATGTCGTGGCCGCAGGCATGCGAGACCGGTACCGTCTTGCCGGCGGCGTCGGTAGTGGTCACCGTGCTTGCATAGGGCAGGCCGGTCGCCTCCTTGACGGGCAGCGCATCCATGTCGGCCCGCAGCATCACGGTGGGCCCGTCGCCATTGCGCAGCAAACCGACCACGCCGGTCTTGCCGACGCCGGTCGTCACTTCATAGCCGGCCTCGCGCAGCCGCTGTGCAGCCAGGTCGGCGGTGCGTGTCTCCTGCATCGACAGTTCGGGGTGTGCATGCACGTCGGTGTAGAGCGCCTCAAGTTCCGGCAAGAGGCTGTGCAAGCTCGCCAGCACAGGATGACCGGAGCCAGTTGGCGGCGACATGGCATTTGCGTTCATATCAGGCGCTCCGAATGGGAAAGGGATTGCGGCACGGGATCGCGTCGCAACACGGGCCGCGGCAAGCGATATTCCGGCAAGGCCCCTTGTCTCAGGCAGCCAGCAGCGACGACTGCGCGCACGCGCCATGCAGCGCAAGCGTCGCTGTCCTGAGCAAAAACCTGGGCGGCGAAATGTCTTTCCTGCGGCGCGTCGCTGGGCTGAGCACGACGGCAGCCTCTCACAGCAGCCCTTCGATCGGCAGCCAGGAGAGCACGCGCACGCCCAGGAGCAGCCAGAAGCCGGCACCCGGTTCCTGCTCGTGGATGCGCTCGCCCGCGGTGGTGTGCTCGACCCACCGAAGGCCGCTGTCCGGCCCAAGCCGCACCTGGTAGGCGCGCCGCGGCACGCGCTCGTCGAAGGCCCGGGCCATTTGCCGGGCCAGCGCCGGGCTGTGGATCACGAAGCCCATCTCGGTATTGAGCCTGGCCGAGCGCGGGTCGAAGTTGAACGACCCGATGAATACACGGGCGCCGTCCACCGCGAAGGTCTTGGCATGCAGGCTGGTGGCCGAACTGCCCACAGGACCGCGCTGGCCGGGTGAAGGCGTCAATCCCTCGTGCTTCATCTCGTACAGCGCGATGCCGGCTTCCAGCAGCGGGCGGCGGTACAGGGCGTAGCCGGCGTGCACGGCGGCCACGTCGGTGGCCTCCAGCGCATTGGTGAGGACACAGATGCGCACGCCCTCCTGTGCGAGCTCGCGAAAGGCGGCGACGCCCGCAGCGGTGGGCACGAAGTACGGCGACACCACCAGCAGCTCACGCCGTGGCGTGTCGAGCAGCTCGCGCAGCCGCTGCGGCAGCAGGGCTGAATCGGCCGCTTGGCCCAGGGCCTTGGCCGGGTCGTCGCTGACCAGGCGCATCGGTACCCACTCCAGCGGCAACCGGCCCTGCAACAGCTCGCGCACGAAAGGCGAGCCCGACAGCGCCTCGATGTAGGCGCGCGCCGCGGGCTCGTGTTCGAGCCGTTCGGCGCGCGCCCGCAGCGCCGCCTGTGCCGCCGGATCGACGGCGGTCAGCAGCCGGTCCACCGGGTAAGCCGAGGCACTGGCCCAGTAGCGGTCGAAGTCGCGCGACACCGCCCGCGCCACCGGGCCGGCGGCCATGACGTCGAGGTCGGCGAAGAGCAGGTCGCCGCCGGCGCCGAAGTACTCGTCGCCGACGTTGCGGCCGCCCACGATCGTGACCTGGTTGTCCGCCGTGAAGGACTTGTTGTGCATGCGCCGGTTCAGGCGGGTGAAGTCGGTGAGGTAGCCCAGCAGGCGCCAGCGCCGTTGGGCGAAGGGATTGAACAGCCGCACTTCGATGCGGGGATGGCTGTCCAGCGCTGCCAGCAGCGCATCGAGCCCGGCGGTGTTGTTGTCGTCGAGCAGCAGCCGTACCCGCACGCCGCGCCCGGCAGCGTCGAGCAGCTCGCGCAGCAGCAGCGTGCCCGAGAGATCGTCGCGCCAGATGTAGTACTGCACGTCGAGCGTGCGCGTGGCGGCCCGTGCCAGCAGCGCGCGCGCCGCGAAGGCGTTGCGCGCATCGGCGAGCGCGAACATGCCGCTGCGCCCCGGATGGGCCTGCGCCGAGGGCTGCACCGCCTGGCCCAGCGGCGTGGAGTCCGTGTCGGTGGCGGCCGTCGAGACGCTGCGGCCTTCAAGGCCGGGCAACCTCGCGCAACCCTGCAGCAGCCCCAGCGCCAGAGCCAGCATCGCGACGTTGCCCGCCCGGAGCAGGCAACGCGCAAACCGGCTTGCAGGCGGCCTGGCTCGGCGCGAAGTCGCTGCGCGCGGCGTCGAGGCTGCGGCACGGGACGGCCGGGCTTTGCGTTCGCTCGCTTGGTGCCGGGTGGTTGCCCGGTGCTGAACAGCGCACCGCCCCGCGACCAGCGAAAGAGCAGCCCCCTTGCGGACATGAAAGAAGACGTCGTGGAGCAGCAGCGCGACGGCCAAGCCCACCCGTGGTTCCCAGTCCGGCGCTGCATTCATCACCACCCCTCCTCGCTCACCCGGCGCCTCGGGCCGGGGAAGGCCCTGCCCTGCCCGTACCACCACGTGCCGCCGCGATAGGGGTGCAATCGGGCTTCCCGTCCACGCCAGCGGGACCCGCGACGCGGCGCGCCATACTGCACCGGCATGAGCGTGCTGCAGAACATGAAACGGTGGATCGGCGCCGAGCTGCGCGCCCTGGCGACGATCCAGTCCAGCGACCGGCCATGGCAGATGCCGCTGGCCGCCGCGCTGGCCACCGGGCTGCCTCTGCTCGCCGGCGCCTGGTTCGACCGCATGGCTGACGCGCTCGTCGCTTCGCTGGGCGGGCTCGTCTTCCTGTACCTGCCCAATACGCCGCTGTGGCACCGCATGGTGTCGGTCATGGCTTGCGCCTTCGCGATGACGGCGTGCTACACGCTGGGCCTGCTCAGCGCCCTGACGCCATTGGCGATGACGCCGGTGCTGATGTTCATCGCGATCGTGGTGACGATGCTGGCCCGTTTCTATGCCCTCGGACCGCCGGGCAGCCTGCTCTTCATCATGGCCGCCGCCATTGGCGCCTACGCCCCGGCCGCGCCGCACGAGGTGCCCGCGCGCGTGGGCCTGATCGCAATGGGCTGCCTGCTGGCCTGCTTCATCGCCTTTGCCTACAGCCTCTACACCATCCGCCTGCGCGAGCCGGCGCCCGTGGTGCCGCTGCCGGTGCCGACCTTCGACTTCGTTGTCTTCGATGCGGTGGTGATCGGCGTCTTCGTCGGCATCTCGCTGGCGCTGGCCCAGGCGCTGCGAATGGAGAAGGCCTATTGGGTGCCCGTGAGCTGCCTGGCCGTCATCCAGGGCGCCACGCTGCGGGCGGTATGGAACAAGCAGCTGCAGAGGGTGCTGGGCACGGCCGTCGGGCTGGTGCTGGCGTATGCGCTGCTGCTGCTGCCGCTGGACCGGTGGGGCGTGGCCCTGCTCATGATGGCGCTGTCGTTCCTGATCGAACTCCTCATCGTCAGGCACTATGCGCTGGCCGCGGCGTTCATCACGCCGCTGACGATCCTGCTGGCCGAGGCCGCGACGCTGGGCCAGAGCTCCGCCGCTCACCTGATCCAGGCACGCTTTCTCGACACGGTCCTCGGCTGCCTGGTCGGCTTTGCCGGAGGCTGCTGCCTGCACAGCCCGGGGTTCCGCACGATGGCAGGCCGGTGGATGCTCGCGCTGGCACCGGCCCGCCTCGGACCGCGCGACGGTCCGCCCGGTCCACCACCCAATTCGTAGGTCCGTAGACCACACCGCTGCGCCAGGGGGCTCGCTGCCCACGACCTTGGGCAGGCGCGGATCGCAGGCCCGAGCGCGGGAAGCTGCTGCGCCATGCTGCAGCGTGGCGCAACGGGCCTTGCGAGCCGTTCGGCTTCGCAAGCGGAAAGCGGCCCAGCATCGGCTCGGCGTTTCGCCCACCAGGCGCGTGACGCAGGCGTCGTTGGAGAAGACGCCCGCGACGTTGGTGCGGCGCTTGATCTCGGCGTTCAGACGCTCCAAGGGGGTTCGTGGAGTCGGTCTGCGGCCAGTGCGCCCGCGTGAACGTCATGACGTCGCGATTCCTTCAGGATCTTCAGGTTGTTGGTTTGCGCCTCAACCTTATCCGGGCTTGCGAAGGCCACCTCCGCACAGGACGGCAGTCGCCGCTGCAGGCGGCGTCATCACGGACGGGCAAGGACGCAAGCTTGGGATGTGCAGCGACGGGACGGTGCCTTGCGCGGCCAACACCAAGTTGCACGCGCAAGCAAGGGCGCTGCTGTGCGGTGACGCCTGCGCAGTCGCATGGCTGCACGGACAAGAGCCGATCGCTGGAGCCTCCGATAATGGCCGTGGAGGCCGGATGCCACGGGCAGTGCAGCCTGGAGCTGCTTCTGGCATCTGCAGATGACTGCTTGATGACATTGGCCAAACCCAGTTCCCGGGGTCAGTTTTGCTTTATCTCAGGCCTATGGGGCCGATAGAACGCCTGGACTACGAAGGTATCAAGTGACCAAGCCACACGGCTTTCTTGCCAGCATGGCGGCGGACTATCCCACAGTCAGGCAACTGATTGCCGGTGGGCTGCTACAAGCTCATTTCCAGCCCATCGTCAACCTGCGCGAAGGGCGCATCCACGGCCATGAAGCTTTGGTGCGCACCCCCGCACAGTGCCCCTGGCGCCATCCCGAGGCCTTGTTCGAGGCAGCGCGGGCCGAAGGCGTTGAACTGGAACTGGAGTTCGAGTGCGTGCGCTGCGCTGTAATGGGCTGGTCGCAGGAGGGCCACAGGGGCAAGCTGTTCATCAACCTCAGCGCCAATGCGCTGCTGGCGGCCCTGGCACAGCGCAGCTTGGCGAAGACGCTGGGGCTGTTTGCCGCGCGCGGCGTAGCCGCCAGCAGTGTGGTGGTGGAACTCACCGAGCACGAGCGCGTGCGCGACGTCGGACAACTCGTGCGAGCGGCGCAGGCCCTGCGTCAGCACGGCGTCGCCGTTGCGCTGGACGACTTCGGTGACGGGCGTTCAAGCCTGCGGCTTTGGTCGGAGCTGCGCCCCGACCTGGTCAAGCTGGACAAGTACTTCACTCGTGGCCTGCCTGAGAGCGGCGACAAGCTGCAGACCGTCCGCGCGCTGCTGCAGATCGCCGAAACCTTCGGCAGCGCCCTGGTGGCCGAGGGCATCGAGACGCTGGACGAGCTGCACCTGCTGCGCGACCTGGGTGTCGAATTCGGCCAAGGCTATGCACTGGGGCGACCCGCCTTGCAGCCTGCGGCCGGAGTGCCCGACGAGGTGTCGGCAGTGTTGCGCGCCTTGGACGTGGCGGTGTTTCCGCAGCAACGCCGCAGCGGCTACGGCGACATCACGGCCGCCAAGGTGCTGGTATCCGCACCCACGCTCACACTGGAGAGCACGCACGCAGACGCCATGGCCTTGTTTGCGAAGCACCCGTCGCTGCCGGCACTGGCCGTGGTGGACAGCACCGGCACGCCGGTGATGCTCGTCAACCGCCAGCGCCTGACTGCCGACTACATGCGTCCCTACTTCCGAGAGATCTACAACCGCCGGCCGGTGACGCTACATGGCTGTCCTACGCCGTTGCAAGTGGACCTGCACGCGGGTCT
Source organism: Pseudomonadota bacterium (assembly GCA_023410975.1). Lineage (GTDB taxonomy): Bacteria > Pseudomonadota > Gammaproteobacteria > Burkholderiales > Burkholderiaceae_C > Azohydromonas. The sequence continues at coordinate 10,076 of JAEYPG010000135.1, read as the reverse complement.
GGATGAGCTCGCCGCCATCCTGACCTCGAACGACCAACGCTACTTGAGTGACGGCTTCATCATCACCGAGGGCAGCCGGTATCGCGGCCTGGGCACCGGCGAGCAGCTGGTGCGCACCGTTACCGAGGCACGCATCGAGGCCGCACGCCACGCCAACCCGCTGACTTTCCTGCCGGGCAACATTCCCATCAGCGATCACATCACGCGGCTGCTCGACAGTGGACGGCGCTTCATCGCCTGCTACGCCGACCTCAACCACTTCAAGCCGTTCAACGACGTCTACGGCTACTGGAGAGGAGACGAGATGATCCGGCTGGCTGCGCGCGTCATCACGTCTCATGCCGACGCACGGCGCGATTTCGTAGGCCATGTCGGCGGCGACGACTTCATCGTGCTGTTCCAGAGCGAGGACTGGGCGCAGCGCAGTGCCCGCATCAGCGCCGAGTTCGATCACCTCGCGCGCGAGCTCTACGACGCCAGCGCGCGCGAGCGCGGCGGCATCGAGGCTGAGGACCGCTACGGCATGGTGCGCTTTCATCCCTGCACCACGCTTTCCATCGGCGCGGTGGAAGTCACGCCCGGCCTCATGCGCCGGCCCGAAGACGTGGCCAACGCCGCGGCTGATGCCAAGCGCTGCGCCAAGCAGCATGCGCGCCCGCTGTGGCTGCTGGACGCGGCCAACGACACTTGGACCGGGCCGGCAGTCAAGGAGCCGTGACAGCAGGCCAGGCGCACAAGTCATGCCCGAGATCCTTTCACGGGCATGAGCGAAAGCGAGGAATTCGCGCAGGCCACGCGTGAAAAGAAGGCCGGGAAGGCGCCGTTGATCGAGGTGCTGCGCAAGCCCCCCAAGGATCGGACACAGAGATTCCCGGTAGGTGGCCTTCGGCGCCGGCGCGCTGGTGTACGGCGGGCTGCGCATGACGGTGGGGCTGCGCCTGTCACACGAGGAGGAGTACGACGACGCGGACCTCTCCACCCACAAGATCGGCGCCACGCCGGAGCGTGAGCCGAGCTGGTGAGCGGCGGCGGCTTCTGGCCGGGAGGGAGCGCCGGGCCTTGTGTCCGGCGTTTTGCTTTCCAGGCCGCGCGCGTGGCGGCTCAGGCCCGGCTGCGCCGGCGTGCCGCTGCAGCCACGGCGCCCACGCCGCACAGCATCAGGCCCACGGTGCCCGGCTCGGGCACCGGCGCCGTGAGGGCGGGCATGTGCTGGACCGCACCCGACACGCGCGCCGTGGACTGCAGGAAGCCCGTGAACGTCCGGGCGCTGTCGTTGGCGTAGCTCAGCTCCAGGATGCCGCCACTGGTCTTCACGCCGGGAGAGGGGCCGAGCAGCTGCAGGGCGTACTGGAAGCTGTCCAGAGCATTCGTGTCGAGGTCGTGGATCGAGCCGAAGAGCTGTACCGAGCCCACTTCGACGAAGTCGCCGACGCGGCCCACGGTGGATTCGAGCCGCATGGAATACCGGCCCCACCAGACCACCCCCGTGAACGGCGTGAGCCGGAAGGACGTGCCGTTGCCCTGCGGGTAGTCCGCCGGCGACGCATACGCCTCGAAGCCCAGGCCCTGGGAGGTGGGCGTCTGAGCGGCGCTGTTGCTCAAGCGCCCCTGGGCCGAATAGCCGTAGGCATGGCGCGCCGGCGAGCCCCCCATGGTGGCCGAGGCCGAGACGCGGGGCGCGGCGACGGCGGTGGACAGCGAGTGCAGCATTCCCGTGCTGTCGCTCAGCAAGTCCTGGCCTTGCCGGTTGTCCGGGTAGAAGAACTGGGACAAGCTGGTTGAGCCGCTCTGGCCCTCGCCGCGCCGCACGCCGAAGCGGATGCCGGGTGCGATGCCGTCGCCGGGATTGAGGTCAATGAGCGTGTAGCCGAACTCCGTCACGTTCACCCGCGCCGACATGTCGGCATGGGCCGGGCCGGCCAGCAGCGCCGCAGCCCCCGCCAGCGGCAGCAGCGCCCTCTCGCCGCCGGAGCGCGATCCCCGGCGCCGGCGCAGCAGGCCGGCCACCAGCCCCAGCCCGCACAGCATCAGCCATGGCGTGCCGGGCTCGGGAATCAGCGGCGTCTGGCCGACGATGAGGAAGTGCGATTCGATGAGCCCGCCGGCCATGTGGTCGCTGTGGTTGGCGAAGCTCAGCCGGATGTCGGATTCCTGGGCGTACAGGCCTGGCGGCCGGCCATAGCTGCTGACGCGGTCTTCGAAGCTCGCCAGCTCGCTCATCGAGGCGTCGCGCAGCACCATGCGCGCCTGGGCGCTGCTCCAGCCCCAGCGCGTGCCCGGCGCGTGCGGCATCTTTTGCGCCTCCAGCGCCAAGTGGCCCGTCCACACCAGCTCGGTCTGGGGCGTGATCCGCATGGTCACCGACACGCCCGTGGCGGGGTGCGCGGTCAGCTCGAACTCATTGAAGAAGAGGCCGTCGCCCGGCGCGGTGCGGACTTGCGCATCCAGCAGCACGTTGTAGTCGCGGCTCGCGACGTCGCCCTCCATGCGCACGCGGCCTTCGGTGCTGGGCACGCTCACGCTGCGCTCGATGTTGGGGAAGAGCTGAAAGCTGGAGTGCCATTCCGCGCTCTGCTGCACCGCGCCGAAAATCGGGTTGCCGTTCTCGTCGGCCAACTGCTCGGAGACCCGGGCCGACAGCCCGGCCGAGGCATTGTCCAGATCGAACGTGACAGCCGGCGCGATGCCGTCGGCTGGATTCAAGTCGATGAGCGAATAGCCGAACTGCGTCAGCCGCACGCTGGAGCGGGCATCGGCCAGAACCAGGGTGGGCGCAGCCGCCATGAATGCCGCTGCCACCAGTGGTGTGAATTTCAAGCGCATGCGTGACTCCAAGTCCGGAGAACAAATGCATCCTGGCCATCGTCAGGCCGCAAATTCACCCCATCAAAACCTAGACTTTTTAATCCTACGTCAGCCGTGCAAGCAGCAGATCCAGTTTGGCAAGTTATCAGAGGCAAGGCAGCGAAGAACAATCTCTTCATTGAACCACTCCTTGAAGAGCCATGTGGCTGCCGCATAGAAAAACATATAGCCAAACTGCAATGCAGAGCAAAATAGTAAGTTTGGCAACACGTAGTTGAGCAATCCACGACGAGCGGCCAAGTCCAGAGTGTCATCGTGGGACGATTGACATGCGGCCGGGATAACGCGTTGACACCTTGGTGATTCTCTTGCCGTTACTATTCTTCGTCGCCCATCGGGCGTCACCTCAAATTCATCACATATTGTCGTATGTCGGCTGACGCCGCTTTTGGCCCCGGCAGTATTGTCTACTGCGCCGGACACGCTGATGCCAGTTCGAACAGGGCGTCCGCGCCATTACCATGCAAGCCAGCCTTAAATTACCATTTCAAGAGCAAATATGCATTGGGCATCATGATTGGCAGAAAGACAACACGGCACCCTGAAGGCTAAATCGGGTATTTCTGCTTCTACGAAAGGTACTTGCGTCACGGATGTCAGCTGCATAAACCGTGGACGCCATTTGCAATAACCGTGGGCCACAACAGCCGCGGCACAAGAGCTCGTGGACTCCAGGGTCGACGGTGTGGTGGGCCACCTCAACTCCGGCACCGCCATTCCCGCCGCGCATCTACGCCGACGCCGGCATCCCGCAGAGTGCACCCTCGGTGACCAACCCCCAAGTACACCGCCCAGGGCCACGAGACCACCTTCCGCATGGTGGCCAACGGCGCGCTCCCCCTCTACGCCTGTCACGGCGGCCAGCGCGCCGAGTTGGCCGTGGTGCGTTGAGCCGGGCCGCGCCGGCGCCTGGAGCCGGCGCGGTAGGCCAAGGGCCGCTGGTCGGTCGTTGCGGCCCTGGCTTTTCAGGATGCGCCGTGCGAATGCTCGCCCACGGATGCATGAATGGGGGCGCGGCAGCGGTCACGCCTCCATGCTGGCCTCGCCCTCCTGGTGGTCAAACCCGCTCCAGCACCACCGCAATGCCCTGCCCCACGCCGATGCACATCGTGCACAGCGCGTAGCGGCCCCCGCTGCGCTGGAGCCGGTTGACGGCCGTGGTGGCCAGCCGCGCGCCGCTGGCGCCCAACGGGTGGCCCAGCGCGATGGCGCCGCCCCATGCGTTGACGCGCGGGTCGTCATCCGCCAAGCCCAGGTCGCGCAGCACCGCCAAGCCCTGGGCCGCAAAGGCCTCGTTGAGCTCGATCACGTCCATCTCGGCCAGGGTCAAGCCGGTGAGATCCAGCACCTTGCGGGTGGCCGGTGCCGGGCCGATGCCCATGATGCGCGGCTCCACCCCGGCCGTGGCCATGCCCACGACGCGGGCGCGCGGCGTCAGGCCCTGGCGGGCCGCGGCGTCTTCCGAGGCCAGGATCAGCGCGCAGGCGCCGTCGTTGACGCCCGATGCATTGCCGGCGGTGACGCTGCCATCGGGCCGCACCACGCCCTTGAGCCGTGCCAGGGCTTCCATCGACGTCTGGCGCGGGTGCTCGTCCTTGGCCACCACCACCGCGTCACCCTTCTTCTGCGCGATCGTGACCGGCACGATCTCGGCATCGAAGAAGCCCGACTCCTGCGCCGCCACGGCCTTCAACTGCGAAGCCAGTGCCATGCGGTCCTGGTCCTCGCGGCCGATGCCGAACTGCTGCGCTACGTTCTCCGCGGTCTCGGGCATGGAGTCCACGCCGTAGCGCTCCTTCATGAGCCGGTTGACGAAACGCCAGCCGATGGTGGTGTCGTAGACGGCGTTGTCGCGGCTGAAGGCGGAAGTCGCCTTCGGCATGACGAAGGGCGCGCGGCTCATGCTCTCCACGCCACCGGCGATCATCAGCTGCGCCTCGCCGGCCCTGATGGCGCGCGCCGCAGTGCCCACGGCATCCAGCCCGGAGCCGCACAGCCGGTTCACGGTGGAGCCCGGCACCTGCAGCGGCAGCCCGGCCAGCAGCGCCGACATGCGCGCCACGTTGCGGTTGTCCTCGCCGGCCTGGTTGGCGCAGCCGTAGATCACGTCCGTCACGGCCTGCCAATCCACGCCAGGGTTGCGCTGCATCAGCGCCTGGATCGGCACCGCGCCCAGGTTGTCGGCACGCACCGAGGACAAGGCGCCGCCGTAGCGGCCGAAGGGCGTACGGACGGCGTCACAGATGTAGGCGTGCGTCATGGTCATTCCTTGGAGTCCTGGGGGCCCGCGAAGCGCGCGGGCCGCTTTTCGTTGAGGGCGGCCAGGCCTTCGCGGGCATCGCGGCCGGCGAAACCGAGCACTTCCAGAGCCAGCGAATGCTCGAACGCCGGCCACGCCGCGCGCAGCCAATGGTTGAGGCTGCGCTTGGTGAAGGCCAGCGCCGTGGGGCTGCCCGCGGCCAGCGTGTGCGCCACCTCGCGCGCACGCTCGAGCAGTTCCGCGTCGGGCACGGCCAGGCTCACCAGGCCGATGCGTTCGGCCTCGCGGCCGTCGATGGCGTTGCACAGCAGCAGGTGGTACTTGGCGCGCGCCATGCCGCACAGCAGCGGCCAGATCAGTGCTGCATGGTCGCCCGCAGCCACGCCCAGCTTGGTGTGGCCGTCGATGATCTTGGCGCGGTGCCCGGCGATGGAGACATCGGCCAGCAGCGCCACGGCCGCGCCGGCACCCACCGCCGCGCCGTTGATGGCCGACACGATGGGCAAGTCGCAGTCGACCATGCCCTGCACGATGGCGCGTCCCTCGCGCATCACGCGCAGGCGCGCCGCCTCGCTGCCGACCATGTCCTGCACCACGTCCAGCGTGCCGCCGGCACAGAAGCCCTTGCCCAGGCTGCGCACCAGGATGCAGCGCACCCCGGGTTCATCGGCCAGCCGGGTCCAGATGCCGCCCAGCGCCGCATGTCCCGCGGCATCGGTGGCAGGCATGCCGCCCTCGGGTCCGAAGATGAGCTCCGCCACGCCGTCGTCACCGATCTCGGCATGCAGGTTCGCGGCGATGTCGATACGGTGTGCCATCACGCTGCCTCCTTCCATGCACGCCGACGCAACGCCGGACTGACGCGATAGCGCTCGCCGCGGTAGTGCGCATCCAGCGCGTCCAGCAGGTGAACCACACCGGCCGCACTCCAGCCTGCCAGCCATTCGAAGGGCCCCTGCGGATAGTTCACGCCCAGCTTCATGGCCGCGTCGGCCGCGTCTTCGTCGCACACGCCCTGGTGCACGGCGTCCGCGGCCTCGTTGATCAGCATGGCGATGGTGCGGGCCACCACCAGGCCCGGTGTGTCGGCCATGCGTTGCGCGTTCCAGCCCAGGGCGTGCAGCCACTGTCCCGATGCTTCGGCCCATGCTTCCGAGGCCCGCTCCGACACGGCCCAGGCCAGCATGGCACCGGGCACGTCGGTCAACGGCAGGTCGAACACCGCCACGTCCGCGCCCAACTGCGTCGCCGGGCGTCCATCGGTGAGGCGCAGTTGCGCGCCCTGGACTTCTAGACCCGTCCACGCGCTGTCGGCGCAGTGCTGGAACGGCCGACAGGCCCGGGCCAGGACCTGGCACAGACGCTGGGCCAGGGCACCGCTGCCGTGCACGCGCAGCAAATCGCCCGCGGGTAGCGGCACCGGCTCGTAGACGGGCACCGTCGGCCCCACCGCACCTGGCGCATAGTCGTAGAAGCCACGCCCGGCCTTGCGTCCCAGCAGGCCGCCCTCCACCAGCTCGCGCTGCACCAGCGAAGGCACGAAGCGCTTGTCGGAGAAGTTGGCTTCGTAAACCGACTGGGTGACGGCGAAGTTGATGTCATGGCCGATGAGGTCCATCAGCTCGCACGGCCCCATGCGAAAACCCGCAGCGCGCAGGCAGGCGTCCAGCAGCGCGGGCTCGGCGGCTCGCTCCTGCAGCAGAGCCAGTGTCTCGGCGTAATACGGCCGCGCAATGCGGTTCACGATGAAGCCGGGCGTGGAGCATGCGTACACCGGCGCCTTGCCCCAATGCGTCGAGAGCACGTGGATGGACCGGGCCACGTCCGCATCGGTCTGCAGCCCGGACACCACCTCCACCAGCTTCATCAACGGCACGGGGTTGAAGAAGTGCATCCCGACCAGCCGCCGCGGATGCTTCAGGCCGTTGGCGATGGCGGTCACGGAGATCGACGAGGTGTTGGTCGCCAGCACGCAATCGTCGGCCACGATCGCCTCCAGCTGCCCGAACAGCGCACGCTTGGCATCGAGCTTCTCGGCCACGGCTTCGATTACCAGCCGGGCCGAGGCCGCGGCCTCCAGCGTGCCGATGGGCTCGATACGGGAGAGCGCTTCGGCCGCGATCTGCGCCGTGAGCTTGCCTTTGGCCACCAGGGCGTTCAGGCTCTTCGACAGCTTGGCCTTGGCCTCGGTGGCGGCACCCTGGCGCAGGTCGAAGAGCATCACCGGATGCCCGGCCTGCGCGGCCACCTGCGCAATGCCCGCGCCCATGATGCCTGCGCCCACCACCAGCACGGGGGCGCCTTGCAGCGGATTGGCGTTCATGCGTTGGCGATCCGGTTGGCTGGCCGCTTGGCCAAGAGCACGCGCCCCACGGCGCCGCAGTTGATGACGACGCTCATCAGTAGGTCTCCAGGTGCAGGCGGCCTTCGCGCTTGAGCTGCTGGTGCAGCGCTGCCCAGTCGATGTCGTGCTGTACGGCCACGTCGCGCAGGACCTCCAGCACGCCGCCCTCCATGCCCTTGAGGCCGCAGACGTAGAAATGCGTGTTGGCATCCTTCAGCAACTTGCCGAGGTCTGCGGCGCGCTCGCGCATGGCGTCCTGCACGTAGCGCTTGGGCACTCCCAGCGTGCGCGAGAACGCCAGGTTGATGTCGATGAAGTCCTTGGGCAGGTTCATCAGCGGGCCGAAGTACGGCAGCTCCTGCTGCGTGCGCGCGCCGAAGAAGAGCATCAGCTTGCCGCTCTCGCCCTGGCCGCGGCGCCGGCGCCGGCGCTCGGTCATGGCGCGCATCGGCGCGCTGCCCGTGCCGGTGCAGATCATCACGACGTTGCTGCCGGCATGGTTGGGCATCAGGAAGGTGCCGCCGAAGGGGCCGATGACCTGCACCTGGTCGCCCTTCTTCAGGTCGCACAAGTAGTTCGACCCTACCCCGCGCACCGGGCGGCCCTGGTGGTCGGCCGTCACGCGCTTCACGGTCAGCGAGACGTTGTTGTAGCCCGGGCGCTCGCCGTCGCGCGGGCTGGCGATGGAGTACTGGCGCGCGTGATGCGGCCGGCCGTTGGCGTCCACGCCCGGCGGCAGGATGCCCAGCGACTGCCCTTCCAGCACCGGGAACGGCACGTTGCCGAAGTCCAGCACGATGTGGTGCGTGTCGCTGTCCGTGCCCAGCTCCGTCACGCGGTAGTTGCCCGCCACCGTGGCCGTCACGGGGTTCTTGTGCGTGTAGAGGTTGACGTAGGGGTGCGAGGCCGACCACGGCGGCACCTGCGAGCCGTTGACCGCGTCGGACAGCGGGCTTTCCTGGACCTGCGGCCCCGCGGCTTCAGCCAGCGTTTGGACGTTGAGGCCGAGCGCTTTTTCCGCCGGCAGCTCGTTCCAGGTGAGCTGTTCCTCGACGGCGTAGGCTTCCAGCCGCAGCACGGTGCGCCAGCTGTCAATCGCCCCGGTGGGGCACGGCGGCACGCAGGCCATGCAGAAGTTGCACTTGTTCGAATCAACCACGTAGTTGTTCGAGTCGTGCAAGATGGCATCGACCGGACAGGTCTCCTCGCAGGTGTTGCAGCGGATGCAGATCTCGGGGTCGATGAGGTGCTGCTTGAGCACTTCGGGCAACGGGGCGTTCATGGCAAGGCTCTCCTGCGAGGCAGAGAAAAATGCAAAACCCCTGGCAGCAGTGGAGTGCGGCCAGGGGCTCGAAGCCGTCAGATCAGATCAACGGCTTGCGTGTGGCTGCGCGTGGGCGTTCAGTTGAAGCGCACGTACTCGAAGTCGATGGGCTGACGGTTGATGCCCATGACCGGCGGCGCGATCCAGTTGGCGAACTTGCCCGGCTCCACCACACGGCCCATCAGCGAGGCGACGAAGGCACGGTCCTCGGCCGAGGGCAGCCAGTTCTTCTCCTGGGCCGCCCATTCCTCGGCGCTGACCACGCGGCCGTCGGGCGTAACGTTGGCGCCGGCCAGCGCGCCGATCTTGCGGTTGAAGGCCTTGTGCGGCGCCACCAGCCGCAACGGAATGCCTGCCTTCTCGATGACCTTGTTCCAGCGGCTCACGCCCGCGATGGAGTCCTTGATGTAGTCGTCGCGCAGCACCTCGTTGAGCGCGTTGAGCATCGGCACCTCGCGCTCCACCAGCCGGCCGCCGTTGCCGCTCCTCTCCACGCCCAGCACCTTGTAGGTGCGACCGTGCAGCTGGTGGTCGTCCTCGCGCTTGGTCTCCTCGAAGCGGCCCTTGAGGCCCGAGTTGTAGAAGATGGCCGCGTTGCTCGACTCGTCGGCGCCGAAGAGGTCGATCGTCACGCTGAAGTGGAAGTTCAAGTAGCGCTGGATCGTCGGCAGGTCGATCACGCCGGCAGCGCGGATCTTGGCCGGGTCGTCGGTCTTGAGCTGGTTCATCACCTCGCAGGTGCGCGCGATCACGCGCGACACGCCCGACTCGCCCACGAACATGTGGTGCGCCTCTTCCGTCAGCATGAACTTGGTCGTGCGCGCCAGCGGATCGAAGCCGCTCTCGGCGAGCGCGCACAGCTGGAACTTGCCGTCGCGGTCCGTGAAGTAGGTGAACATGTAGAAGGACAGCCAGTCGGGCGTCTTCTCGTTGAAGGCACCCAGGATGCGCGGGTTGTCCGCATCGCCCGAATTGCGCTGCAGCAATGCATCCGCCTCCTCACGGCCGTCGCGGCCGAAGTACTTGTGCAGCAGGTACACCATTGCCCACAGGTGGCGACCCTCCTCCACGTTGACCTGGAACAGGTTGCGCAGGTCGTACTGCGATGGCGCCGTCAGGCCCAGGTGGCGCTGCTGCTCCACCGACGCGGGCTCGGTGTCGCCCTGCGTGACGATGATGCGGCGCAGGTTGGCGCGGTGCTCGCCGGGCACGTCCTGCCACGCGCCTTCGCCCTTGTGCTCGCCGAAGTTGACCTGCCGGCCCTCCTCCTTCGGGTTCAGGAA
>JAEYPG010000149.1 GCA_023410975.1 Pseudomonadota bacterium | reverse complement strand
GTGACCTCGAACACGTCGCGCATCACCGAGGCGATGAAGGGAATGATCATGATGGCCAGGATGATCCCGGCCGACAGCAGCCCCAGGCCCACGGGCGGGCCCTGGAACAGCTGGCCCAGCCCCGGCACCTCGCCGAAGGCCGCTTGCAGCGGCTGCTGCACGTAGCGTGCGAGCAGCGGCCCGAAGACCAGCAGGCCCCACATGCCGTAGACGATGGAGGGCACGGCCGCCAGCAGCTCGACCGCAGTGCCCAGCGGGCGCTTCAGCCAGCCGGGTGCCAGCTCGGTGAGGAACAGCGCGATGCCGAAGCTCACGGGCACGGCAATGGCCAGCGCGATGATCGAGCTCGCCAGCGTCCCCCAGATCATGACCAGGCCGCCGAAGCGTTCCTGGACCGGGTCCCACTCGCTGTTCCAGAGGAAGCCCAGGCCGTAGGCCTCGATGGCCGGCCGGGCGCCCAGCAGCAGCGAGACGATGATGCCCACCAGCAGTGTCAGCACCAGCGCTGCGGCGGCGTGCGCGGCGGCGGAGAAGAGGCGGTCGGGCCAGGGGGAGAAGCGGGGCTGGGACGGCGGCGAGGACAGCGGCGCGGTGCGCGCCCGGGTGCCAAGGTCGTGCATGCTTCCCGTCGTGGTCAAGGGAGTGCTCATGGGCCTCCTGGGAACGGTGCGACGGCAACGGCCGGCGTGGCTGAGGCCGTCCCGTTCGGAACCAGGGTGTCTGGATTGAGTGCAGCCTCAAGTCGACAATGAAAGATCACCGTTCGCCCTGAGCCTGTCGAAGGGCAGGCGCTGGCATGCCAGCGTGCCAGGGGCTTCGACAAGCTCAGCCCGAACGGGATTACTCAATGCTTGCCTGAGGTTCGATTCAGTTGGCGGCGGCCAGCGCCTTGCCGTCGGCGCTCTTGATGGCCGTCCATTGCTTGCGCACCAGGGTCTTCACGGGCGCGGGCAGCGCCACGTACTCCAGCTCGGTGGCCATGGCGTCGCCGTTGGCGTAGGCCCAGTCGAAGAACTTCAGCGCCGCGGCGGCGTTGGCCGGCTTCTCGGGCGTCTTGTGCATGAGGATGTAGGTCGCGCCGGTCAGGGGCCAGGCGTCCTTGCCGGGCTGGTCGGTGAGCACCTGGAAGAAGGTCTTGTTCCAGTCGGCGCCCGCGGCGGCGGCCTTGAAGTTCAGGTCATCCGGCGCCACGAAGTTGCCTGCCTGGTTCTTCAGCAGCGCATAGGTCATCTTGTTCTGCTTGACGTAGGCGTACTCGACGTAGCCGATGGCGCCCGGCAGGCGTTGCACGAAGGCGGCCACGCCCTCGTTGCCCTTGCCGCCCGCGCCCGTGGGCCAGTTCACGGCCGTGCCCTCGCCCACCTTGGCCTTCCAGTCGGCGTTGACCTTGGAGAGGTAGTTGGTGAACAGGAAGCTCGTGCCCGAACCGTCGGCGCGGCGCACCACGGCGATGGCTTCGTCGGGCAGGCTCACGCCGGGGTTGATGGCGGCGAGCGCCGGGTCGTTCCACTTGGTGATCTTGCCCAGGTAGATGTCGCCCAGCACCTGGCCGGTGAGCTTGAGCTGGCCGGGCTGCAGGCCCTTGACGTTGACCACCGGCACCACGCCGCCAATGGCGGTGGGGAACTGCAGCAGACCCTCGGCGGCCAGCTCCTCGTCCTTGAGCGGCATGTCGGAGGCGCCGAAGTCCACGGTCTTGGCCTTGATCTGCTTGATGCCGGCGCCCGAGCCGACGGACTGGTAGTTGACGCGCACGCCGGTGGCCTTGTTGTAGGCCTCGGCCCACTTGGCATAGATCGGCGCCGGGAAAGTGGCGCCCGCACCAGTGACGTCCTGGGCGGCGGCGTTGCCGGTGGTGGCGACGAACAGGGCTGCGGACAGCAGCGGCAGGGTGAAGGCAAGGCGATTCATTACGGCTCCTGGGTGAAAAGCGAATGGCGGCAGCCTAGTTGCGGCATGTGTCACAACCGTGACAGCGGCACGGCGCTTTGCGGCCTCGTGGTGCATGTGTCGCGGCAGCCGCAGTCGCTGGTGGTGACGGCCCGGCATGTCATGAAGGCGTCACGCTGATGCCTTAGGCTTGGCGATGCTTCCCTGCCGTGGAAGACGAGAAGTACAAACATTCATGAGGGCGGCTGCATGGCATGCGGCCTGCCCCGCGCCTGAAACTCCTCCCTGCCCGTCCCGCCCATGAACGACGCCGCGACTTCACTCCCCCTGGCCGCCATCGACATGGGGTCCAACAGCTTTCGCTTGGAGATCGGCCAGCTCAAGGGCGGGCGCTACCAGCGCCTGGACAGCGTCAAGGAGGTGGTGCGGCTGGGCGGCGGCCTGGACGCGCAGGGCCTGTTGCAGGAGGAAGCGGCCGAGCGCGGGCTGCAGACGCTGCGGCGCTTCCGAGATCGGTTGTCGGGTTTCGAGCTGGGCGGGCTGCGCGCCGTGGCTACGCAGACGCTGCGCGAGGCGCGCAACCGCGACGAGTTCCTGGCGCGCGCCTCGGAGGTGCTGGGCTCGCCGGTGGAGGTGATCTCCGGGCGCGAAGAGGCGCGGCTGATCTTCATCGGCGTGGCGCAGCTGCAGCCCTCGGCCCTGCCACGGCTGGTGGTGGACATCGGCGGGCGCTCCACCGAGCTGGTGCTGGGCTGCGGCCGGGTGCCGGGCGAGGCGGAATCCTTCCAGGTCGGCAGCGTGTCGCTGTCCATGCGCTACTTCGCCGACGGGCAGCTCACGCCCCAGGCCTTCGAGGCCGCGCGGGTGGCGGCGCAGGCCGAGTTCGAGGAGGCCGAGACCAGCTTCGAGCCGCACCTGTGGCAGGAGGCGCTGGGCTCCTCCGGCACGGCCGGGGCGGTGTCGCTGCTGCTCGTGAACCACGGCATCACCGACGGGCGCATCACGCCCTCGGCGCTGAACTGGTGCATCGAGCGCTGCATCGATGCCGGCCACATCGACCGGCTGCAGCTGCGCGGCCTGCGCGACGACCGCCGCCCCGTGATCGCCGGCGGGCTGGCGATCCTGGCAGCGCTGATGCGCGAGTTCGGCATCAAGGAAATCGCGCCGGCCAAGGGCGCGCTGCGCCAGGGGGTGATCGTGGACTTGTACGAACGCCAACGCAGCGCCGGCGGCGAGGTGCCGGACCTGCGCGATGCCTCCGTGGCGGCGCTGCAGCAGCAGTTCCATTGCGACCTGGCGCAGGCGCGGCGCGTGCACGACGCGGCGCTGGCGCTGCACCACGACATCGCCCCGGACGCCGGCGCCGACGAGCGCCGCGAGCTGGCCTGGGCCTGCGCGCTGCACGAGATCGGGCGCTGCGTCTCGCACCACGACTTCCACCGCCACAGCGCCTACCTCATGGGCCACGTGGACGCGGCCGGCTTCTCTCAGAGCCAGCAGCGGCGCATCGCCGAGCTGATCCTGGCGCAGCGCGGTGGGCTGAAGAAGGTGGAAGCCTCGATGGCGCGGCGCTCCTTCGCGCGCCAGGCGCTGTGCCTGCGGCTGGCGGCCATCCGCTGCCATGCGCGGCGCGACACCGACGGCCCGCAGCTGCGCATCGACGCGCAGGGCGCCAGCCGCCTGGCGCTGCGCTGGGAGCCCGCGGGCGTGCCGGCCGACCCGCGCACGCTGCACCTGCTGCGCGAGGAGATCGCGCTGTGGGTGCAGCTGGGGCACTTCACGCTCTCGCTCAAGGGCTGAGCCTATGGCGCAGGACAGCGGCAGCGCTGCGCTGCCCGCGGCCGCCCTGCCCGTCGGCCAGGGCGCGCCCTCGCCCGAAAGCCTGTACCGCCAGACCCTGGCCGGCTACGGCGCCGACGCCAACGGCCTGGTGTGCGGCTACCGCTTCCTGCCCGGCGAGCCGGGCCAGCCGCTGGGCACCGAGGACGCCTTGCAGTGGCTGCGGCGCGACGCCGACGCGGCGGACGGCTTCGTGTGGCTGCACTTCAACCTCTCGCATGCCGGGGCGCTGCCCTGGCTGCAGGCGCATGCTGAGCTGCCGGACAGCTATTTCGAGGCGCTGCACGCGCTGGGCTCGCGCTCCACGCGCATCGAGCGCGACGGCCAGACGCTGCTGGCCGTGCTCAACGACGTCACCTTCGACTTCTCCTTCGACCCCAACGACGTCGCCACGCTGTGGGTGAGCCTGGGGCCGCGGCTGGTGGTGAGCGCGCGGCGCCAGCCGCTGCGCGCGGTGGACCGCCTGCGCGCGGCCGTCAACCGCGGCGAGCCCATTGCCTCGACGGTGGCCCTGCTGGAGCACCTGCTGGGCGACCAGGCCGACGAGCTGCAGCGCATCCACCGCAGCGCTGCGGACCGGGGGGATGACATCGAGGCCGCGCTGCGGGCGCACCGCGGCGCGCGCCACGCCGGCGAGCTGGCGCGGTTGCGGCGGCTGACGGTGCGGCTGCAGCGGCTGCTGGCGCCCGAGCCCACGGCGCTGCTGCGCGTGCTGTCATCGCCGCCGCGCTGGATGTCGGCCGAGGAGCGCGAGCTGCTGCGCCATGCCAGCGAGGACTTCGCTGTGGTGCTGCGCGACGTGCTGGCGCTGCAGGAGCGCATCAAGCTGCTGCAGGACGAGGCCGCCACGCACGTGGCGGAGCAGAACAACCGCAGCCTGTTCACGCTGACCATGGTCACGGTGCTGGCGCTGCCCATCAACCTGATCGCCGGGCTGATGGGCATGAACGTGGGCGGCATCCCGCTGGCCGAGGAGCCGCACGGCTTCTGGGTCGTGGTGGTGCTGATCGCGGCCTTCACGCTGGGGCTGGCGCTGGTGGCGGTGTATGCGGTGAGGCGGGCGCGGTAGGAGGCCTGGAATCCGTCTCTGCCGGACTCGCGATGAAGATCGGCACCGGGAATCCAATGCCAGCGAACAGGCACGCTCCGAAGGCATGGCGCCAACTCCAATCCAGCGGCAATTTTCAAATGCCCAGGGCAACGGCTTTGGAACACATCGATGTGATTCCAGTTCTGTTTCGAGAGTGAAGTAAATCCCGTTCGGGCTGAGCCTGTCGAAGCCCCCGGCGCAGCCGGCCCACAGGCCCTTCGACAAGCTCAGGGCGAACGGCAATCTTTCACTGACAAGTTGGCGTTGGAATGATGCCTGACGGCTTGCCGATCAACAGTCCCGCAGCGATGCCGATGCTGTTTGCAGAAGCGAGCCCTGCCCTGCCTGCCGACGCTGCCCAATAGCCGCGTCGGGGAATTGCTGCCGCATCACTGGATATCAGCCGGCTAATCTGATGCGTCAAGGGTGTGTTCGGCGGGCGCTTGCGGTTCGCTGGTTTCGCTATTTCTTGTTTTTTTCCTTCTCCTTCTTCGCCTTGTCGTAATGCCATTTGATGGCGAAGAACATGCCCGTGCCGAACACGAGAATCTTGAACGTGAAGAAGACTATAGGGACCCAATCCATCATTTCGAGTGTTTCCAGGCTATTGCTTGATGATATCTATCGCGAGCTGTGCTGCCTCAGCGGATTCATTTCTGTCCAAGCTGTCGTCGAATTTATTTTATATTATAACATAATCATCAAACATAAGGGTGTGTGCTTGGTTGAAAAGACCATGCGCGGCTCAGGATGGATTTGCATGGTACTCGCCATCAGATGGCAA
>JAEYPG010000081.1 GCA_023410975.1 Pseudomonadota bacterium | reverse complement strand
GTCTCAAGCCTGCTCGCGGTGGTGCGCCAGCAGCCGCTCCAGCAGCTTGTCGAACTGCTTGCGCTCGTTGGGCGAGAACACACCGAAGACCTGCTCGTTGTGGCGCTCGATGAGCGCCATCACCTTGCGCCAGGCCGCGCGGCCGGACGCGGTGAGCGTGAGCACCACGCCGCGCGCGTCGGCCGAGTTGGCCTGCTTGCGCACCAGGCCCTGGTCGGCCAGCGACTGCGCCGCGCGGCTGGCCTGCGCCTTGTTCAGCCGCGCCCGGGCGGCAAGCTCCACCACCGACAGCGGCTCGAAAGCCCCAATGGCCGCCAGGCAGCGCGCGTCGCCCGGGGCGACGCCGCTGGCGCGCAGCCCGCTGCCGCTGCCGAAGGCGTCGCTGAGCTTGTAGAGCTCGTGCAGCCGGTGACTGAGCAACGCATCCAGCGCCGGCGGAGGAGTACGGGTGGCAGGCTTGGAACGGGTTGACATGGACGGCTCGCTGTTTCTGTACCGAAGGGAAAGCCAGTGTACCGAGCACGCAGTCGTGTTGCGCACTCAACCGCCCATTTTGACGTGGGCGGCCGGCCCAGCCCGCCCCGGCGTCGTGGAAAATCCGCTGCCGCGGCACCGGTACGGCGCCTGCGAGGCGGCCACGGGCCGTGGCGTACACAACCATGGCAAGCGGCGCGCCCGCAATGAGCGTGCGAATGGGGCAGCCGCCGTGCCCAGCAAGCTTCGGTGTGCCCGGCAACCATCGCTGTCCCCCTTGGCCTACGCAGCCTATGGATGCATGCTGGACGAACCACCGCGCCCGCCCCCGTGCCGGCGCACGCCGTTGCCACCGCAGCCAGGGCGCAGCACCGGGTGCGCGCGTGCGGTGCATGCCCGGGGCCGCACGCCCGGTGCGCCGCACCGCTGCGCCAGCTCCTGGCCGCCATGTAATTCTTACTATGCACATCGCCATGCCGATCGATTTCCTTCACGAGACGGCGCCGCGTCGCCCAGCCGCCGCCGAGCCGGGCGGGGCCGCCGCCGAAGCCTGCCGCCCGAAGCCGCGGTCCGGAGCCTTTTGGGCGTCCCAGTCGATGCATTCGGGGAGCCGGCCATGAGCGTCGAGCGCGTCGATAGCGTCGTCGTTGGCGCCGGCGTGGTCGGGCTGGCGGTGGCGCGGGCCCTGGCGCAGCGCGGGCACGAGGTGCTGGTGCTGGAGGGCGCCACCGCCATCGGCACCGGCACGAGCTCGCGCAACAGCGAGGTCATCCACGCCGGGCTGTACTACCCCACCGGCTCGCTCAAGGCGCGCCTGTGCGTGCAGGGACGCGAGCGCCTGTACGACTACTGCGCCGAGCGCGGCCTGGGCCACCGGCGCTGCGGCAAGCTGATCGCCGCCACGGACAAGGCCCAGGTCGGCGCGCTGCGCGCGCTGCAGGCCCAGGCGCTGGCCAACGGCGTGGGCGACGTGCAGTGGCTCGACGGCGCGCAGGCGCGCGAGCTGGAGCCGCAGCTGCGCGCCGTGGCGGGGCTGCTGTCGCCCTCCACCGGCATCGTGGACAGCCACGCGTTGATGCTGAGCCTGCTGGGCGACGCCGAGGCCGCCGGCGCCATGCTCGCGCTGGCCAGCCCGGTGCTCTCGGGCCGCGTCACCGAGCAGGGCATCGAGCTGCAGGTTGGCGGCGAGCAGCCCATGGCGCTGCTGGCGCAGCGCGTGGTCAACAGCGCCGGGCACGGGGCGCCGGCGCTGGCCGGCCGCATCCAGGGCCTGGCGCCGCAGCACGTGCCGCGCGCCTGGGCCTGCAAGGGCCACTACTTCAGCCTGCGCGGGCGCAGCCCCTTCGCGCGGCTGGTGTACCCGCTGCACGATTCGGCCGGCCTGGGCGTGCATCTCACGCTGGACCTGGGCGGCCAGGCGCGCTTCGGCCCCGACACGCAATGGCTGGACGACGCCGACCCGGCCCGCTTCGACTACCGCGTGGACGAGTCGCGCATCCCGGCTTTCGAGGCCGCCATCCGCCGCTACTGGCCGGCGCTGCCGGACGGGGCGCTGGCGCCGGCGTACACCGGCGTGCGGCCCAAGATCAGCGGCCCGGGCCAGCCCGCGGCGGATTTCCGCATCGATGCTGCGGCGCAGCACGGCGTGCCCGGCCTGGTGAACCTGTTCGGCATCGAGTCGCCCGGCCTTACCGCCTGCCTGGCGCTGGCGGAGCACGTTGCAGCGCAGCTGTAAATGCGGGCGCAACCAAAAAATGTGCTGCGGCGCAGCAAACTTATGCAAGCTCCGGGTAAGGGTTGGCCCGCTGCAACGCGGGGTGGGTGAGCCCTAGCATGGCTTTCCCTGACCACGCCCAACGGAGTACGGCATGCTGCAACACCGGTGCACGACCCCAGGCTGCTTCGAGCTGCTGGACCACAGCGGCTTGTGTCAGCGCTGCAGCGAAGGCGAAACGCCCCAGCGCCGCGGCCCGGTGACGGCACGTGACCTGTTCTATTCCAAGGTCTACGGCGGCCGGGATGCGGAAGTCACCCGCTATCGCCTCGACCACCAGTCCCAGGCTCCTTGCAGTTCGAAGAATCACGGTTCCTCGCCACATTGTTGAAAAACCGTTGAAGGGCCGTCCCGCCTGAGGTACGGCCCAAACCGCAACCGCTCCGTTCCAGCCCCGCCTCGTGCGGGGCTGGTTCTTTTCAGGGGCCGAATTCCTCGCGCAGCCTCGCGCCCAATCCCGAATTTCGCCGCGTGGGCGCGGCGATTGCGCCCTCGACGGCCGCCGGGCTGCCCACCACCGTGACGTGCGAGCGCGCGCGCGTGAGCCCGGTGTAGAGCAGTTCCCGGCTCATTACCCGGCTGGCCTGGGCGGGCAATACCAGCAGCACTTCCTCGAACTCCGAGCCCTGCGCGCGGTGCACGCTCAGCGCGAAGGCGCCCTGGTGCGGCGGCAACCGTGCCGGCGCCACGGCACGCAATCCCGAAGGCGACGCAAACACCACCCGCAGCGCGCCATCGGCACCGGGCAGCGCGATGCCCACGTCGCCGTTGAACAGCTGCAATCCGTCGTCGTTGCGCGTGACAAGCACCGCGCGGCCCGGATACCACGGCGCATCCGGCGCAGCGTTCACGGCGCAACGTGCATGAGACGCAACCCATGCGTCCAGTACTGCCACGCCGCGCTCACCTTCGCGCAGTGCTGCCAGCACGCGGAAACGGTTGAAGGCGGTTGTGACCGCATCCACGTCGTGCGGGTCGCGGCGCAGCGCTTCGAAGTAGGGTGCAAAGCCCGCCAACAGGTACCGTTGCGCAGCGGGCGAAAGCGCGGGCCGGCCTTCGGGAAGCCACTGCACCGAGC
>JAEYPG010000026.1 GCA_023410975.1 Pseudomonadota bacterium | reverse complement strand
GTGTAGACGCCACCGGCCAGCGGCGGCGGGTAGATGCCGTGCTCGCTGAAGCGCTGGCGCGTGGCGTCGAAGCTGAGCATGCCGTTGGGCAGCAGCCGCGCCCCGGCGGCCTCGGCCGCGGCGGTGGCCCGGGCGATGCGCGCCTGCGCCGCCTGCAGGTTGGGCTGCTCGGCCAGGGCGCGCTCCACCAGCGCATCGAGCTGCGCGTCGTTGAAGCTGCGCCACCAGTCCGGCGCGACGTTCAGCGGCGTGGCGGCATCGGCCTGCAGCCCGGCGGCCGGGGCCTCCAGCAGCTTGGCCGAGCTGCGCGACGGGCCCGGGCTGGCGCAGCCGGCCAGCAGGATCGCGGCCGCCAGCGCGGCGGCATGGAAGACGGGTGTTTTCATTCGGAGTCTTCTTCCTGGAGCGGCGCCGCCGGGGCGGCGGCCTGCAGCGCGTCGGCATTGGCCAGCATGCGGCGCAGCAGCACCAGCAGCGTCTGCCACTCGTCGTGGCTGAAGCCGGCCAGGTGCTCGTTGAGCACCTGCGACAGCACCCGGGGCACCTCGTCCGCCACCTGGCGGCCGGACTCGGTGAGCGTGACGTTCACCACGCGCCGGTCCTCGGTGCTGCGGCAACGGCTGACGAAGCCCTTCTTCTCCAGCCGGTCGAGCATGCGCGTGGCCGCGCCCGGATCGACGTTGATGCAGCGCGCCACGTGGGCCACCGTGCCGGCGCCGCCGGCCGCCTTGAGCAGGATGAACAGCGGCATCCACTGCCCGTGCGTGAGCCCGTGCGGCGCCAGCCGCGTGTCGGCCTGCTGGGCGATGGACTGCATCACGCGCCGCATGAGGTAGCCCACGCTCTCGTCGGCGCTGTAGCTGCCGCCGTAGAACTCCACGGGGGCAGCGGGAGAGACGGGTGAACCGGTTTCAGACATGATGGACGCGACAATAATTGTCTAGGCAATCTTTGTCAATGCAAGCACCCAACACCGGCCGGGGTTGGGGATGCCCCCTCCTACACTGCCGGGATGGCCCGCAAACGTTCCCAATCCGCCGATGACGGCCGCCCGCGCGCGCAGCGCGTGGGCGCGCTGGCGTCGCTGAAGCCTTTTCTGAAGCCTTACCGCGGCCGCATCGCGCTGGCCGGCCTGCTGCTGGTGTGCGCCGCGGCGACGACGCTGGTGTTCCCGCTGGCGCTGCGCGGGCTGATCGACCAGGGCCTGCTGCCGGCCGAGCCCGGCGAGCGGGTGATGATGCTGCGCCAGCATTTCCTGGCGCTGTTCGGCGTGGGCGCGGCGCTGGCGCTGTTCTCGGCCGGGCGCTTCTACATGGTGTCGTGGCTGGGCGAGCGCGTGACGGCGGACCTGCGCAGCGCCGTGTACGCGCGCGTGCTGCGCCAGGCGCCGGCCTTCTTCGAGCACACCGCCACGGGCGAGGTGCTGAGCCGGCTGACCACCGACACCACGCTGGTGCAGACGGTGGTGGGGTCGAGCCTGTCGCTGGGCCTGCGCAACAGCGTGATGGGGCTGGGCGCGCTGGGCATGCTGGTGGTGACCAACCCGCGCGTGATGACGCAGGTGCTGGGCGTGCTCGTGCTGGTGGTGCTGCCCTCCATCTACTTCGGGCGCCGCGTGCGGCGGCTCTCCCGGGCCAGCCAGGACCGCGTGGCCGACAGCAGCGCCATCGCGGCGGAGGTGCTCAACGCCATGCCGGTGGTGCAGTCCTATGGGCAGGAGGGGCGCGAGGCGGCGCGCTTTGCCGACGCCACGGAGCGCGCCTTCGACACCGCGCGCAACCGCACCCGGGTACGCGCCTTCCTGGTGGCCTTCATCATCGCCACCACCTTCGGCGCGCTGCTGTGGGGCCTGTACCAGGGCACGCAGGCCGTGGTGGCCGGGCGCATCAGCGCCGGCCACCTGGGGCAAACCGTGGTCTACGTGATCATCCTGGTGGGCAGCGTGGCGGTGCTGTCTGAGGTGCATGGCGATCTGCTGCGCGCGGCCGGCGCCACCGAGCGGCTGATGGAGCTGCTGCACGCCGATGCCGCGATCGAGCAAGCCGCCCGCCCGCGCGCGCTGCCGCCGGCCCAGGGCGGCTCCGACGTGGGCTTCCACAACGTGCGCTTCAGCTACCCGTCCCGGCCCAACCAACCCTCGCTGGACGGGCTGTCGCTGCACATCCGCCCAGGCGAGACCGTGGCGCTGGTGGGGCCCAGCGGCGCGGGCAAGAGCACGCTGCTGCAGCTGCTGCTGCGCTTCTACGACCCGCAGCAGGGGCGCATCACGCTCGACGGCGTGGAGCTGCGCGAGGCGGCGCTGGACGAGCTGCGCGCGCGCATCGCGCTGGTGCCGCAGGACAGCGTGGTGTTCGCCGCCAGCGCGCTGGAGAACATCCGCTACGGCCGCCCCGACGCCAGCGAGGCGGAGGTGATCGCCGCGGCCAAGGCGGCGCACGCGCACGAGTTCATCAGCGCGCTGCCCGAGGGCTACGGCACGTTCCTGGGCGAGCGGGGCGTGCGGCTGTCGGGCGGGCAGCGCCAGCGCATCAGCATCGCGCGGGCGCTGCTGAAGAACCCGCCGCTGCTGCTGCTGGACGAGGCCACCAGCGCGCTGGACGCCGAGAGCGAGCGCATGGTGCAGGCGGCGCTCGAAGGCGCCATGCGCGGGCGCACGACGATCGTGATCGCGCACCGGCTGGCCACGGTGCAGCGGGCGGACCGCATCGTGGTGCTGGAGGGCGGCTGCATCGTGGACGTCGGCACCCATGCCGAGCTGGTGGCGCGCGGCGGGCTGTACGCGCGGCTGGCGGCGATGCAGTTCGACCTGCGGCCGGCGGCCTGAAGCGGCGGTTGCGGGGTGGCCAAGCCGGGTTCGCCCAGTCGGCCCACCCTCCCGCCCGACCGTTGTAGGCACGCGCACTGCTGACGCGTGAAGAGCAGGCCCCCGGGCCTGCCGATGTCCACAAGCCTTCAAGGAGAGAACGAATGAAGCAACGCACCCTCTTGCCGGTCCTGGGTCTGGTGACCGCCGCGACGATGTTCACGGGCTGCGCCAACATGAGCGAGACCCAGCGCGGCACCGCCATCGGCGCGGGCGTGGGCGCGGCCACCGGCGCCGTCATCGGGCGCGCCACGGACCACAGCAACACGGGCCGGGGCGCCGTCATCGGCGGGGCCATCGGCGCCATTGCCGGCAACGTCTGGTCGCGCCGCATGGAAGAGAAGCGCGTGGCGATGCAGCAGGCCACGCAGGGCACGGGCATCGAGGTCAGCCGCACGCCCAACGAGGAACTGCGGGTGAACGTGCCGGCGGACTTCAGCTTCGACGTCGGCCGCGCCGACATCAAGCCGCAGATGCGCCCGGTGCTGGACCAGTTCGCGCGCGGCCTCGACGCCAACCAGGTCGTGCGCGTGGTCGGCCACACGGACAACACCGGCAGCGACGCCGTCAACAACCCGCTGTCGGTCAACCGCGCCAACGCCGTGCGCGACTACCTGGTGATGCCCGGCGGGCCCCCCCCCCGCATCACCCCCGCGGGCC
>JAEYPG010000024.1 GCA_023410975.1 Pseudomonadota bacterium | reverse complement strand
CCGGCTGGCCGCGGCCCGGGCCGCGGCGGCCAGCACGGCGCCATCGGAGGGCGCCGCGGTTTCGGCCGAGGTGAGCCCTGCGGAGAGCGCGGACAGCCCCGAATCGTCCGAGTCGTCGGCGCTGACTCCCAAACTGCAACTGCTGCGCTCCGTGCTGGAAAAGCTGATGGGCGAGCGCTTCCGCGTCTACGGCGACCGGCCGCAGGACGAGCTCAAGAGCTCCGCACCGGCTGTGGATGCCGACAGCCGTGGTGCCGCCGAAGGCAGCGCCAGCGCCAACGGCGGCGTGGGCCTGCGCTACGACGTGGAGCGCACGGTGCAGGAAAGCGAGCTGATGCAGTTCCAGGCGCAGGGCATGGTCCGCACCGCCGACGGCCGTGAAATCAGCTTCAGCGTGCAGCTCCAGATGGAGCGCAGCTTCGTCAGCACCGAGAGCCTGCAGGTGCGGATGGGCGAGCAGCTCAAGGACCCGCTGATCCTCAGCTACCCGGGCCGCGCGGTCGAGCTGACTGACACCAAGTTCAGCTTCGACCTGGACGCCGACGGCAAGCAGGAGCGCATCAGCTTCGTGAAACCGGGCAGCGGCTTCCTGGTGTTCGACCGCAACGGCGACGGCCAGGTCAACGACGGACGGGAGCTGTTCGGCACCCGCAGCGGCGACGGCTTCGCCGAGCTGGCCGAGCTGGACGGCGACGGCAACGGCTGGATCGACGAGAACGACGCGGACTTCGGCCGGCTGCGCCTGTGGACCAAGGATGCCGACGGCAACGATCAACTGCAGGACCTGCTCAGCGCCAACATCGGCGCGCTGTCCACGCAGCGCACGGCCACGCCCTTCATCTTCAAGGACGCGAACAACCGCGAGCAGGGCGTCATGCGCGCCAGCAGCGTGTTCTTGCAGGAGGACGGGATGGGCGCGGGGACGCTGAGTCAGGTGGACCTGGTGGCCTGAGCCCCGGGCTCCAGCGCCGCACCGCCCGCCAGCGCCGCCAGGCAGCTCAAGCACAGGCAGCCGGACCAGCGCTGGCGCAGTTGCGCCTGCAGTTCCGCGCTCAGCGCCACGGTGGTGCAGGCGCAGGGCCCGGCGTCGCTGACGCCGCAGTGGAAGGCGCCGCCGCAGCGCGGGCAGCGGTCGTCCAGAGGTTTGATGTCTGCGGCGCTGCTCATGGCCTTCAGCTGTAGAGGGCGCGGTTCTGGTCGCGCAGCAGGTTCTTCTGCACCTTGCCCATCGCGTTGCGCGGCAGCTCGGCCGCGATGAAGACCTGCTTGGGCACCTTGAAGCCGGCGATGCCGGCCTTGAGCTTGCCGATGATTTCGGCCGCATCCAGCGCCGTGCCGGCTGCCGGTATGACCACCGCAATCACGGCCTCGCCGAAGTCCGGGTGCGGCACGCCGACGACGGCGCTCTCCGCGACCCCAGGCAGCTCGTTGATGAAGCTTTCGACTTCGGCCGGGTAGACGTTGTAGCCGCCGGAGATGATCAGGTCCTTGCTGCGGCCCACGATCACGAGGTAGCCGTCGGCCTCGAACTTCCCCACGTCGCCGGTCTTGAACCAGCCGTCGGCGGTGAACTCCTCCTTGGTCTTCTCCGGCATGCGCCAGTAGCCGGCGAAGACGTTGGGGCCGCGCACCTGGATGTGGCCGATCTCGCCCGCCGGGCAGGGGTTGCCGTGGTCGTCCAGCACGCGGATGCCCACGCCCGGCAGCGGCTTGCCCACGGTGCCGCCGCGGCGCTCGCCGTCCTGCGGCTTGCAGGGGTTGGAGCTGAGCATGGCCGTCTCGCTCATGCCGTAGCGCTCCAGGATGGTGTGGCCGCTGCGCTGCTGCCACTGCTGGAAGGTGTCGATCAGCAGCGGGGCGGAGCCGGAGATGAACAGCCGCATGCCGGCGCAGGCCTCGCGCGTGAGGCCGGGGTCGGCCAGCATGCGCGTGTACAGCGTGGGCACGCCCATGAACACCGTGGCGCGCGGCAGTTGCGCGATCACCGCGCGCGGGTCGAATCGGTTGAGCCACAGCATGCGGCTGCCGTTGAGCAGCGCGCCGTGCGAGGCCACGAACAGGCCGTGCACATGGAAGATGGGCAGCGCGTGGACCAGCACGTCGCCGTCGCGCCAGTCCCAGTAGTCCTTGAGCACCTGCGCGTTGCTCAGCAGGTTGCCGTGGCTGAGCATCGCGCCCTTGCTGCGCCCGGTGGTGCCGCTGGTGTAGAGGATGGCCGCCAGGTCGCCGGCGTTGCGCGCCACGGGCTCGTGCTGGTCGCTCTGCACCGAGGCGCGCTGCAGCAGCGTGCCGTCGCGCTCCTCGCCCAGCGTGTAGACGTGCTCGGCGCCGGCCTTGAAGGCGATGCGGCTGACCCAGCCGAAGTTCTTCGGCGAGCACACCACCACCGCCGGCTCGGCGTTGCCGACGAAGTACTCGACCTCGGCGGCCTGGTAGGCGTTGTTCAGCGGCAAGTACACCATGCCGGCGCGCAGCACGCCCAGGTAGAGCATCAGCGCCTCGACGCTCTTGTCCACCTGCACGGCCACGCGCGGCGGCACGCCGTCGGCGCCGGGCGGCAGCTCCAGGCCCTGCAGCAGATTGGCGATCATGGCGCTGCCGCGCTCGATGTCGCGCCAGCTGTAGTAGAGCGGGCCGCCAGGGGCGTCCAGCGCTTCGATGGCGCAGCGGTCCAGGTCGGCGGGGAAGCCCGCGCGCAGCGCGGCGTAGAGGTTGCTCATGGGGCTTGGGTACAGCGGTTCAAACAGTCGTCAAGGATGTCGGCCGTCACGGCGGCGGCCTTGAGGGAGCTCATGCCGTCTCCCGTTCGCCCTGAGCCTGTCGAAGGGCCTGCAGCCCGGCTGCGAGGCAGGGCTTCGACAAGCTCAGCCCGGACGGGCCTTCAGTCTCGGTTCGGCGTTGAAGGCGGCGAAGTTACTCCAGCCGCGCGCCGGAAGCCTTGACCACCTCGGCCCAGCGCCTGGTTTCCTTGCCGACGTAGGCGCCGAAGGCGTCACCCCAGACGTCGGGCGTCTCGCTGCCCAGGCCGGTCCAGGTGGTCTTGAGGTCGTCGGCGTTCAGCGCCTTCTTCAGCTCGGCCTGCATGCGCTCGATGGCCTCGCGCGGCGTGCCCCTGGGCGCCCAGATGCCGTACCAGGTGCTGACGACGTAGTCGGGCAGGCCCAGCTCGCGCGCGGTGGGGATGTCGGGGAAGCCCGGGGCGCGGCGCTCGCCGGCCACGGCCAGGCCCTTGAGGCGCCCGCTGCGGATGTGGCCGGCCGAGGAGCCCAGGCCGTCGAACAGCATGTCCACCTGGCCGGCCATCAGGTCCTGCAGCGCCGGGCCGGCGCCGCGGTAGGGAATGTGGGTGATGAAGGTCTTGGTCTGCAGCTTGAACAGCTCGCCGGCCAAGTGGTGCGAGGTGCCGTTGCCGGCCGAGGCGTAGGTGAGCTGGCCCGGACGGGCGCGCAGCTGGGCCAGCAGGCCCGGCAGGTCCTTCGCGGGCGCCTTGGCGGCGTTGACCACCACCACCTGTGGCACGCTGGAGACCAGGCCGACGGGGATGAAGTCCTTCTCCAGGCTGTAGTCCAGCTTCGGGTACATGGACGGCGCGATGGCATGGTGCACGCCGCCCATGAAGAAGCTGTGGCCGTCGGCGGGCATGCGCGCCGCCAGCCCGGCACCCAGGGTGCCGCCGGCGCCGCCCTTGTTGTCGATCACGAACTGGCGCCCGGTGTTCTTGGTCATGGCCGCGAACAGCGGCCGCGCGAAGGTGTCGGTGCCGCCACCGGCCGGGAAGGGCACCAGGATGGTCACGGGCTTGGCGGGCCAGGCGGCCGCGGAGGCGGCCGGGGCGGTCTGTGCCTGCGCGGGCAGGCCGGCGAGGGAAGCAGCTGCGGCGGCACAGGCCAGCAGCGTGCGGCGGTGGGTCATGGCTTGTCTCCGGTGGCGCTCCTGCCTTGGGGCGGGCGCTCTGTAGGAATGGAAAGGGGACGAATCGAACCGGGCCACGCCCGTGCCGGGGCACCTGCGCGGCCTGCTCAAAGTGTAAGCAGCTGCAGCCTCAGCCGGCCGGCAATTCGGGCAGCCAGCGCGCCAGGGCGCGGCGCAGGGTCTCGAAGACGATGGGCTTGGTGAGGTAGTCGTCCATGCCGGCGGCCAGTGCCATCTCGCGGTCGCTGGCCAGCGCGTGGGCGGTGAGGGCCAGGATGGGAAAGCCGGGCAGCCGGCCCTGCTGCTGCATCTCGCGCAGCTTGCGCGTGGCCTGCAGGCCGTCCATCACGGGCATCTGCAGGTCCATCAGCACCAGGCGCGGCGGCGTGGCTTCGCAGCGCTCCAGCGCCTGCGCGCCGTCGTCGGCCGTCAGAACCTCCAGGCCCAGCGCCTTGAGCATTTCCAGGGCGATCATCTGATTGACCGGGTGGTCCTCCACCAGCAGCACCGGGCCCAGGATCGGGCCGGCTGCGGTGGGTGCATCGGTGGGCGCTTGAGGCACCGAATTCATGCAGCTCTCCAGTGCGGGGTGCCTAGAACTGCCGGCTCGGAACGCCGGCACCCCACCTTGCCGTGGGGTGCCTGCATGCTAGCACCGGCCTCGTGCCTCGCAGTTCCAGGCCGATGCCGGGGGTCTTTCCTTCTCATGCGAGTTGTCGTGCGTCAGATGCCAAGAAAGTGGCGATCTGCGAATCACATCACAGAAGGGGGCAGCCTTGGGCCACGGGATTGCTCTCCCAGGTCTTTCCTGGGCGGCCCTAGAAAGTTCGCGGGACTTCGGGCCTCCCTAGAATCCCCCGCCTCTTTCAGAAACCACCCTTCTTCATGAGCTCCGGAGTCATCCGCATTCGCGGCGCGCGCCAGCACAACCTCAAGAACCTGGACCTGGACATCCGCACCGGCGAGATGACTGTGGTCACCGGCCCCAGCGGCTCAGGCAAGTCCAGCCTGGTGTTCGACACCCTCTACGCCGAAGGCCAGCGCCGCTACGTGGAGACCTTCAGCGCCTACGCGCGCCAGTTCCTCGACCGCATGGACCGCCCCGCGGTGGACCGCGTCGAGGGCGTGCCCCCGGCCATCGCCATCGACCAGACCAACCCGGTGCGCACCAGCCGCTCCACGGTCGGGACGATGACCGAGCTCAACGACCACCTGAAGCTGCTGTTCGCCCGCGCCGCCGACCTGTTCGACCGCAAGACCGCGCTGCCGGTGCGGCACGACACGCCGGAGTCGATCTACGCCGAGATGCAGCGCCGCGCCGCCATGAACGGCGATCCGCGCCTGGCGCTGACCTTCCCCGTGGAGCTGCCGGCCAACACCTCCGCCGAAGAGGTCGAGCAGTGGCTGGCCGCCAGCGGCTTCACGCGCGTGCAGGCCGAGCGCACCGTCGGGGAGCGGAAGCTGCTGGACGTGGTGGCAGACCGCTTCCGCATCGGCAACGTGGAGCAGGTGCGGGCGATGGAGGCCATCGAGCTGGGCCTCAAGCGCGGCAGCGGGCGCCTGAACGTCTACGTGCTGAAGGACGAGGGCGAGGAGCTGTGGAAGTTCTCCACCGGGCTGCACTGCCCCGAGAGCGACATCCGCTACGCGCAGCCGCAGCCTTCGCTCTTCTCCTTCAACTCGCCCTTCGGCGCCTGCGAGACCTGCAAGGGCTTCGGGCGCGTGATCGGCGTGGACATGGGGCTGGTGATTCCCGACGAGCGCAAGACGCTGCGCGGCGGCGCCATCAAGCCGATGCAGACGCCCGCCTGGAAGGAGTGCCAGGACGACCTGCTGAAGTACGCCGGCGAGGCCGGCATCCCGCGCGACACGGCCTGGTCGCAGCTGTCGCAGGCGCAGAAGGACTGGGTGCTGGGCGGCTCGCCGCACTGGAGCGGCAACTGGAACAAGCAGTGGTACGGCGTGCGCCGCTTCTTCGACTACCTGGAGAGCAAGGCCTACAAGATGCACATCCGGGTGCTGCTGTCCAAGTACCGCAGCTACACCGAGTGCCCCACCTGCCGCGGCGCGCGGCTCAAGACCGAGGCGCTGCTGTGGCGCATCGGCACCAAGGCGCAGGCCGACGCGGTGCTGCCGCCCGAGAAGCGCTTCATGCCGGCTGGCGTGGAGTGGACGCGCGAGCAGCTGGAGGCGCTGCCGGGCCTGCACCTGCATGACCTGATGCAGCTCTCGCTGCAGCGGTTGAGAAACTTCTTCGACAGCCTGGAAGCCGCGGTGGCGGACAAGCCGCAGGCCGAGCAGGCGGCGATGGAGCTGCTGTTCGACGAGGTGCGCACGCGGCTGCGCTACCTGTGCGAGGTGGGCTTGGGCTACCTGACGCTGGACCGCCAGAGCCGGTCGCTCTCCGGCGGCGAGGTGCAGCGCATCAACCTGACCACGGCGCTGGGCACCTCGCTCGTGAACACGCTGTTCGTGCTGGACGAGCCCAGCATCGGGCTGCACCCGCGCGACATGGACCGCATCGTGCAGGCCATGCAGCGCCTGCGCGACGCGGGCAACACGCTGGTGGTGGTGGAGCACGACCCGGCGGTGATGCTGGCGGCCGACCGCCTCATCGACATGGGCCCGGGCCCGGGCGAGCGCGGCGGCAGCATCGTCTTCGACGGCACGCCCGACGCCGCGCGCCAGGCCGACACGCTCACCGGCGCGTACCTGGGCGCGCGCAAGCACGTGGGCGGCAGCATCAAGCGCTTCGTCAGCGACAGCACGCCGCGGCTGATCCTGGAAGGCGCGAAGGAGCACAACCTCAAGGACGTGACGGCCGAGTTCCCGCTGCAGCGCCTGGTGGTGGTGACCGGCGTCTCGGGCTCGGGCAAGAGCACGCTGATGCAGGACGTGCTGTACCCCGCGCTGGCGCGGCACTTCGGCAAGGCCACCGAGGCGCCCGGCGCGTTCGACCGGCTGCTGGGCGCGGAGATGCTCGCGGACGCGGTGTTCGTGGACCAGAGCCCCATCGGCAAGACGGCGCGCTCCAACCCGGCCAGCTACGTCGGCGCCTTCGACGAGATCCGCAAGCTGTTCGCGGACGCGCCGCTGGCGCGCGAGCGTGGCTACGGCGCGGGCATGTTCAGCTTCAACGCCGGCGACGGCCGCTGCCCGACCTGCGGCGGCTCGGGCTTCGAGCACGTGGAGATGCAGTTCCTGTCGGACGTGTACCTGCGCTGCCCGGACTGCGAAGGCCGCCGCTACCGCAACGAGATCCTGGACGTGAAGATCGAGCGCCGGCTGCCCGCGGAGGTGGAGGGCGGCGAGCTCAGCATCGCCGATGTGCTGGAGCTCACGGTGAGCGAGGCGCTGCAGCGCTTCCGCGGCGACCGCGAGGTGGCGCGCGCGCTGCAGCCCATCGTGGACGTGGGCCTGGACTACCTGCGCCTGGGCCAGCCCGTGCCCACGCTCTCCGGCGGCGAGGCGCAGCGATTGAAGCTGGCGGGCTTCCTGGCCGAGGCGGCGCAGTCGGCGTCCAAGAGCAAGCAGTCGGTGGCGAAGAAGGGCACGCTGTTCCTCTTCGACGAGCCCACCACGGGCCTGCACTTCGAGGACATCGCGCGGCTGATGCGCGCGCTGCGCAAGCTGCTGGAGGCGGGGCACTCGCTGATCGTCATCGAGCACAACCTGGACGTGATCCGCGCCGCGGACTGGCTCATCGACCTGGGCCCCGAGGGCGGCGAGGACGGCGGGCAGCTGGTGGCGGCGTGCACGCCGGAGGAGATCAAGCAGCATCCCGACTCGCACACCGGCCGCGCGCTGCGCGCCTACGAGCGCGCGCTGGGCATCGACGGCGCGGTGGAGGAGGGCACGCCGCTGCAGGCGCTGATCCAGGCGCGGCGCGCGGCGCCGCCGGCGGAGGCGATCCGCATCGTCAACGCGCGCGAGCACAACCTCAAGGCGGTGGACGTGGAGATCCCGCACGGGCGCTTCAGCGTCATCACCGGCGTCTCCGGCTCGGGCAAGAGCACGCTGGCTTTCGACATCCTGTTCAACGAGGGGCAGCGGCGCTACCTGGAGTCGCTCAACGCCTATGCGCGCTCGATCGTGCAGCCGGCGGGGCGGCCGGAGGTGGACGCGGTCTACGGCATCCCGCCGACCGTCGCCATCGAGCAGCGCCTCTCGCGCGGCGGCCGCAAGAGCACGGTGGCGACCACCACCGAGGTCTGGCACTTCCTGCGCCTGCTGTGGGTGAAGCTGGGGCTGCAGCGCTGCATCCACGACGGCACGCCGGTGATGCCGCAGAGCGCCGAGAGCATCGCGGCGCAGCTGCTGCGCGAGCACCGCGGGCAGCACGTGGGGCTGCTGGCGCCGCTGGTGGTGAACCGCAAGGGCCTGTACACGGACCTCGCCAAGTGGGCGCTGGCGCGCGGCCACACGCACCTGCGCGTGGACGGCGAGTTCGTGCCGGTGCAGCCCTTCCCGCGCCTGGACCGGTTCAAGGAGCACACGGTGGAGCTGCCGGTGGGCGACATCGTGATCACGCCGGAGAACGAGGCCCAGCTGCGCGAGCTGCTGCACAAGGCCTTGGAGCACGGCAAGGGCGTGATGCACCTGCTGCACCCGCTGGACGGCCTGCGCGACGCCATGGCCTGCGGCCAGCCCACGGCCGGGCTGTGCAAGGTGAAAGTCTTCTCGACCAAGCGCGCCTGCCCGACCTGCGGCACCAGCTACCCGGAGCTGGACCCGCGCATGTTCTCCTACAACAGCAAGCACGGCTGGTGCGAGGAGTGCGTGGGCACGGGCCTGGCGCTCACGCGCGAGCAGCGCAAGGTCTATGACGACTCGGTGCGCGACGACGACAACCGCGGGCGCGAGCAGGCCTTCCCGTCCGAGGAGGCGGAGGCCGAGGACCTGGCCGACCGTGCCTGCCCGGCCTGCCACGGCGCGCGGCTGAACCCGGTGTCGCTGGCGGTGCAGTTCGACGCGCGGCCCATCAGCGAGGTGGCCGCGTGGTCGGTGCAGCAGGCGCGCGAGTGGGTCGACGGGCTGCGGCTGGAAGGGCGCGAGGCGGGCATCGCGCGCGACGTGGTGGTCGAGATCGCCAGCCGGCTCAAGTTCCTGGAGGCCGTGGGCCTGGGCTACCTGACGCTGGACCGCGCCGCGCCCACGCTCTCCGGCGGCGAGGCGCAGCGCATCCGCCTGGCGGCGCAGCTGGGCAGCAACCTGCAGGGCGTGTGCTACGTGCTGGACGAGCCCACCATCGGCCTGCACCCGCGCGACAACGGCATCCTGCTGGACGCCCTGCAGGAGCTGGGCAGTCGCGGCAACACGCTGGTGGTGGTGGAGCACGACGAGGACACCATCCGCCGCGCGGACCACATCATCGACATGGGCCCCGGCGCCGGGCGGCGCGGCGGGCAGGTGGTGGCGCAGGGCACGGCCGAGGAGCTGGCGGCGCAGCCGGACTCCGTCACCGGCCGCTTCCTGGCCGCGCCGCTGAAGCACCCGATCGAGGCGCGGCGGCCGGTGGACGACGGCGTGCAGTGGCTGCGCGTGCGCAAGGCCGACCTGCACAACCTGCAGAAGGTGGACGTGGGCGTGCCGCTGCGCCGCCTGGTGGCGGTGACGGGCGTGTCGGGATCGGGCAAGAGCACGCTTGCGCGCGACGTGCTGCTGGCCAACGTGCAGGCGCTGGTGGCGGCGCGCGGCAAGAACGTGGCGCTGACGGGCTGCGGCGCGGTGGAAGGCTGGATGCACGTGGACCGCGTGCTGGAGGTGGACCAGACGCCCATCGGCAAGACGCCGCGCTCCTGTCCCGCGACCTACATCGGCTTCTGGGACGCGATCCGCAAGCTGTTCTCGCAAACGCTGGAGGCCAAGGCGCGCGGCTACGGGCCGGGGCGCTTCAGCTTCAACACCGGCGAGGGCCGCTGCCCGGCCTGCGAGGGGCAGGGCCTGCGCACCATCGAGATGAGCTTCCTGCCGGACGTGAAGCTGCCTTGCGACGTGTGCCACGGGCAGCGCTTCAACCCGGAGACGCTGGCCGTGACCTGGCGCGGCAAGAGCATCGGCGACGTGCTGAACATGGCGGTGGACGAGGCGGTGGAGTTCTTCGCCTCGATGCCGGGCATCGCGCACCCGCTGCAGCTCTTGAAGGACGTGGGTCTGGGCTACCTGACGCTGGGGCAGCCCTCACCGACCTTGTCGGGCGGCGAGGCGCAGCGAATAAAACTGGTGACGGAGCTGTCCAAGGTGCGCGACGAGGTGGGCCGGCGCGGCCAGAAGGCGCCGCACACGCTGTACGTGCTGGACGAGCCGACGGTGGGCCTGCACATGGCGGACGTGGAGCGGCTGATCCACGTGCTGCACCGGCTGGTGGCCGGTGGGCACAGCGTGGTGGTGATCGAGCACGACCTGGACCTGATCGCCGAGGCCGACTGGGTGCTGGACCTGGGGCCGGAAGGCGGCAGCGGCGGCGGCAGGCTGGTGGTGGCCGGGCCGCCGGAAGCGCTGGTGAAGGCGGGAAGCCACACGGGGGTGGCGCTGGCGCCGGTGCTCAGCCGCTGAGGGAGCTCGCGGCGGCAGGCACCGTGCGCCGCCGCGCCTCCCACATGCGCCAGCCCAGCAGCCCTGCAACGACGGCGGCGTAGATCGACCACTCCCCGAAGTCGTTCTTCCCCGCCTTCATCCAGAAGAAGTGCAGCAGCGCCAGCAGCGCGATGGCGTAGATGCTCTTGTGCAGCCGCTGCCAGCGTGCCGCGCCCAACGCCTTGATGGCGCGGTTGAAGGAGGTCAGGGCCAGCGGCGCCATCAGCAGCAGCGCCGCGCTGCCGACCAGGATGAAGGGGCGCTTGGCGATGTCCTTGAGGATCACCTGAAGGTCCAGCCCCTGGTCCAGCACGGCGTAGCAGACGAAGTGCAGCAGGGCGTAGCCGAAGGTCGCCACGCCCAGCATGCGGCGAAAGCGCGCCAGCGCCGGTTGCTTCAGCAGCACGCGCAGCGGCGTGATGGCCAGCGTGGCGCACAGCAGGCGCAGGGTCCAGTCGCCGCTGCGGCGGATCAGCGCCTCGGCCGGGTTCGCGCCCAGGCTGTCCGTGGCCGCCGCGAACACCAGCCAGGCCAGCGGCAGCAGCAGGATCACGAACAGCACCGGCTTGCAGGCCGGGTGCAGCAGCAACGGTTTCTTCCGGACCGCGCGCGCGGCCATCGCAGGGTTCGCCACGGTCAGCCCCTCAGTAGTTCTTCTTCAGGTCCATGCCGGCGTAGAGCTGGCCGACCTGCGCCTCGTAACCGTTGAACATCAGCGTGGGCCGCTTCTTGGCGAACAGCCCGCCTTCGCCGATGCGCCGCTCCGTGGCCTGGCTCCAGCGCGGGTGGTCCACGGTGGGGTTCACGTTGGAGTAGAAGCCGTACTCCTGCGCCGCGGACTTCACCCAGGCCGTGCGCGGCTGCTGCTCGACGAAGCGGATCTTCACGATCGACTTGCCGCTCTTGAAGCCGTACTTCCAGGGCACGGCCAGCCGCAGCGGCGCGCCGTTCTGGTTCGGCAGCACCTCGCCGTACATGCCGAACACCAGCATCGTCAGCGGGTGCATGGCCTCGTCCATGCGCAAGCCTTCGACGTAGGGCCAGTCCAGCACGCGCGAGCCGACGAAGGGCATCTGCTTGGCATCGGCCAGGGTCACGAACTCCACGTACTTGGCGTTGCCGGTGGGCTCCACGCGCTTGATGACTTCGGAGAGCGAGAAGCCGAGCCACGGAATCACCATCGACCAGCCTTCCACGCAGCGCAGGCGGTAGATGCGCTCCTCCATCGGCGCGAGCTTCATCAGCTGCTCGATGTCGAAGACCTGCGGCTTGGCGACGGCGCCCTCGACCGCCACGGTCCAGGGCCGCGTCCTGAGCTTGCCGGCATTGGCTGCCGGGTCGGACTTGTCGGTGCCGAACTCGTAGAAGTTGTTGTAGGTGGTGGCGTCCTGGTAGTCCGTCACCTTCTCCATGGTGGAGACGCCGGCCACGCTGCTGGGCGCGCCGGCAAGCTTGGGCAGCTTGCCCGGCCCGGCAAAGGCGGCGCGGGCATCGCGCGCGGCCCAGGTGGCCAGCACGCTGCCCGCGGCGCCGGCGGCCAGGGTCTTGAGCAGCCGGCGGCGCTGTTCGTAGACCGCCTGCGGCGTGATCTCGGACGGAGTGGAATGGATGAAGCCGCGGTCCCTGAGCAGGTGCATGGTGAATCCTCTTGCTGGTTCCCCTCGCTGACCGGATACGCCGGCGCGAAGTTCCTGGATGCGCGAGATGTGATCTGGGCGTGATAAAGCTTACGAACGGGGCCCTGCACCGCTTCCCGCCGGGGGAAAAGAAAACGGCGCCCCGGGGGGCGCCGCCGTCTCGTTCACCGGGCGTGCCGGCTCACAGCTCGCCGTAGGAGTGCAGGCCGGAGAGGAACATGTTCACGCCCAGGAAGGCGAAGGTCGTGACCACCAGCCCGGCCAGCGCCCACCAGGCCGACATGCTGCCGCGCAGGCCCTTCATGAGCCGCATGTGCAGCCAGGCGGCGTAGTTGAGCCACACGATCAGCGCCCAGGTCTCCTTCGGGTCCCAGCTCCAGTAGCCGCCCCAGGCCTCGGCGGCCCAGAAGGCGCCCAGGATGGTGGCGATGGTGAAGAAGGCGAAGCCGACGGCGATGGCCTTGTACATGAGGTCATCCAGCAGCTCCAGCGGCGGCAGCTTCTCGGCGATGGCGCGGCGCCCGGCCAGGATGCCGCCCACGATCAGCGCGCTGATGCCGAAGTACACGATCCAGAAGCTGCTGTTCGCGCTCTGCGCGCTCTGGCGGAACACGATCGGCTCGAAGCACAGCACGATGCCCAGCAGCCCCAGCGGCGCCAGCTGCCACCAGCGCGTGGCCGTGGCCTGCTGCTTGAGCAGGTAGGCGAAGGCCACCATGGCCGACAGCGCGAAGGTGCCGTAGCCGATGAAGTTGGCTGGCACGTGCAGCTTCATCCACCAGCTCTGCAGCGCGGGCACCAGCGGCTGGATCTGCTGCGCCTCGCGCGCCACCGTGTACCAGAGCAGGAAGCCCACCGCGGCGCTGACCACCAGCATCACGAAGGCGCCCAGCGCGCGCGTCCGGTAGTGCTGCTCGAAGTACAGGTAGAACAGCGCGGTGAGCCAGCAGAACAGCACGAACACCTCGTAGAGGTTGCTCACCGGGATGTGGCCGATGCCCGCGCCGATCTGGTGGCTCTCCCACCAGCGCACCATGGTGCCGGTCAGCGCCATGAACACCGCGGCCCAGGCGATCTTCGAGCCCAGGCGCTGCGCCACGTTGTCCTGGCCGCGCGCGGCGAAGCCGATCCAGTAGAAGACCGTGCTCATGAAGCACAGCACCGACATCCACAGGATCGCGCTCTGGCTGGAGAGGAAGTACTTCAGCAGGAACACCTTCTCGCCGGCCGCGAGGTCGGCGCCGAAGGTATCGGGCGTGCGGCTGTAGAGCGAGATGGCCACCAGGGTGGCGCCGGTCACGCCCAGCATCAGCGTGCGCAGCGGGCCCCAGAACCAGCCCATCCAGATGACGGCCGGCACGCTGCCGATGAGGATGCCCTTCTCGTACACGTCCATCGCGTCGCCGTAGCGCGAGAAGGCGAACACGGCGCCGGCGACGGCCAGCAGGGCGAACAGCCAGTCGTAGAGGCTGCGCCCGGCCAGCGGGTGGCTGCGTCCGAGCGTGAAGGTGGTGGTGTTGGTGGGAGAGGCGGCAGTGTTCATGCGGCAGCGTCCTTCAGGATGGCCTTCTTGAGCAGCTCGAATTCGGTGTCGGCGTCCATGGTGCGCCGCGTGGTGGAGAGGGCCGTGGTGATGCGCGAGCCCGAATCCTGCGCTTCGACCCAGATCCACAGCCGCCGTTCCCGCACGTACAGCATGGCGAATACGCCCAGGATCAGCAGGATCGCGCCAAGGTAGACGAGCTTCTTGCCCGGCGCGCGCGCAAGCTGGAACACGCTGGCC
>JAEYPG010000745.1 GCA_023410975.1 Pseudomonadota bacterium | reverse complement strand
GATGGCGATGAAGCCGTTGGCGCCGGGCTTGTTCTCCACCACCACCGGCTTGCCCCACTTCTTCTGCAGCCGCTCGGCCACCAGCCGCACCACGGCCTCCGGGCCCGCGCCGGCCGGGAACGGCGTGAGGATGCGCACCGGGCGCGTGGGGAAATCCTGCGCGTGCGCCGAGGCGCCGACCAGCGACAGGGCGGCCAGCGCGGCGCCGGCCAGCAGTTTCAGGGCTTGCATTGCTTGTCTCCTCGTTGGAATCGCGATCACTGTTCGTGGCCCGCGCATCTGCGGCACGGGTGCGCCGGCCAGTGTGGCCGGCCCCGCGCCCGCCCCGGCCCTGCGCTGGCAGGGCGCGTGAACTATTGCGGGCGAGCGCGGGTATTTCCCGAGGAGCGGCGTGTCGCCGGTGCCCCGTCCTGGCCTTGCCGCGGCCAGGACACCGGGCCTCGTGGCTTCAGGAGGCCAGTGCCGGCGCGGGCAGGATGGTGCCCACGCACTCGCCGAAGCCGATCGCGCGTGCGCCTGCCGCCTCGCAGCGCCCGCGCAGGAACACGCGGTCGCCGTCCTGGAGGAAGGCGCGCGTCTCGCCGCCGGGCAGCTGCAGCGGCTGCTTGCCGCCCTGGCTGAGCTCCAGCAGCGAGCCGCCCTGCCCCGCCTCGGGGCCCGACTGCGTGCCGCTGCCCAGCAGGTCGCCGGGCTGCAGGTTGCAGCCGTTGCTGGCGTGGTGCGTGAGCATCTGCGCCACGGTCCAGTAGGCGTCCTTGAAGTTGCTCTCCATCAGCTTGTGCGGCGGCAAGCCCTGCGCGCGCATGGCCTCGGTCTGCAGCAGCACCTCGAAGCGGATGGCGATGGCGCCGCGCTCGCGGTTGGCGATCGAGTCCAGGTAGGGCAGCGGCTGCGGATCGCTCTCGGGATGCGAGAAGGACGCGCGGAAGGGCTCCAGCGCCTCCATCGTCACCACCCAGGGCGAGAGCGTGCTGCCGAAGTTCTTGGACAGGAACGGGCCCAGCGGCTGGTATTCCCAGGCCTGCACGTCGCGCGCGGACCAGTCGTTGAGCAGCACCAGGCCGAAGAGGTGGTCCTCGGCCTGCGACATCGGGATGGGCTCGCCCAGCGCGTTGCCGGTGCCCACCAGGGCGCCAAGCTCCAGCTCGTAGTCCAGCCGCTTGCAGGGACCGTAGGCCGGCACGCCGTCGGGGCCCGGCGCCTGCTGGCCCAGCGGGCGGCGCAGGTCCGTGCCGCTGACGACCAGGGAGGAGCAGCGCCCGTGGTAGCCGATGGGCACCCACTTGTAGTTGGGCAGCAGCGGGTTGTCGGGCCGGAACAGTTTTCCGACCGTCGTGGCGTGGTGGATGCCGGTGTAGAAGTCGGTGTAGTCGCCGATGCGGCAGGGCAGCGCCATCTCGGCCTCGGCCTGCGGCACCAGGCATGGCTGCAGCGCGGCCTTCTGCGCGCTGCCCTCGGCCAGCGCCGCCGACAGCGCCGTGCGCACCGCGCGGCGTGCCGCCGGGCCCAGCGCCATGAAGGCATTGAGGTCGCCGCCGGCCAGCGGCACCAGCGCGTGCGCCACCTCGGCGGTCCAGGTGCCTTCGCGGGCGGCAAGCTTCAGGTCCAGCACCTGGTCGCCGATGGCCACACCGATGCGCAGCGCGTCGGTGCTGCCGCGGCGGCGGAAGGCGCCCAGGGGCAGGTTCTGGATGGGAAAGTCGGTGGCGTCCTCGTTGGCCGAGGCGACCCAGCTGCGCAGGGCCGGGTCGTGGGTGGCGTCGATGGGCATGGCGTTCCTGGTGTGTGATTTCAATGACCTGCCGTTCGCCCTGAGCCCCTCGACAGGCTCAGGACAGGCTTGTCGAAGGGCTCAGCCCGAACGGGGCTCTCGTGTTGCTACGTCAGGGCTGCCCGAAGCGGTCGCCCAGGCCGGCCCAGCATCGAGCATAGGCGGCATCCAGCGGCGCCTCCTGCAGCGCGAAGGCCGTGGGGCGGAAGCGCCAGCGGCTCTCGAACATGAAGGCCAGGGTGTTGTCCAGCTTGTGCGGCGCGAGCTGCGCGGTGCTGGCCTTCTCGAAGGCCTCGGCATCGGGCCCGTGCGGCACCATGCCGTTGTGCAGGCTCATGCCGCCGGGCTTGAAGCCCTCGGGCTTGGCGTCGTACTGGCCGTACACCAGGCCCATGAACTCGCTCATGAGGTTGCGGTGGTACCAGGGCGGGCGGAAGGTGTCCTCGGCCACCATCCAGCGCGGCGGGAAGATGACGAAGTCGCAGTTGGCCGTGCCCGGCGTGTCGCTGGGCGAGGTCAGCACCGTGAAGATCGACGGGTCCGGGTGGTCGAAGCTGATGGACCCGATGGTCATGAAGTTGGCGGTGTCGTACTTCAGCGGGCACAGGTTGCCGTGCCAGGCCACGACGTTGAAGGGCGTGCACGCCTGCTCGTTGCGCCACAGCGCGCCGCCGTACTTCTTGACGATCTCGTAGGGGCCCGCGTCGTCCTCGAAAGCGGCCACGGGGGCCAGGAAGTCGCGCGGATTGGCCAGGCCGTTGGAGCCGATGGGCCCCAGCTCCGGCAGCCGGAACGGCGCGCCGTAGTTCTCGCACACGTACAGCCGCGTCGGCCCCTGCACCTCCACCTTGAAGGCGATGCCGCGCGGCAGCAGCGCGATCTCGCCCGGCTTCACTTCCAGCACGCCCAGCTCGGTGACCAGGCGCAGCGCGCCCTCCTGCGGCACCAGCAGCATCTCGCCGTCGGCGTTGACGAAGGCGCGCCGTCCCATGGAGCGGTTGACCAGCGCCAGGTGCGCCGCCATGCCGCTCTGGGCTTCCACGTCGCCGTTGACGACGACGGTGCGCAGGCCGTCCACGAAGTCCAGCGGCTGCTGCCCCGCATCGGGGATGGGCGCCGGATGCCAGCGCAACGGGTCCGGCGGCATGGGCAGGCCCTCGGCCGCGCCGGTCTTGAGCCAGCGCTGCTCGTAAGGCGCGTAGGTGCCCGTCACCACCGAGGGCTGGCGGCGGTAGAGCCAGCTGCGGTAGTTCTCGGCCCGCGGCGCGGTGAAGGCGCTGCCCGAGACCAGCTCGGCGTACAGGCCCCGTGCCACCTGCTGCGGGCTGTTGCGGCCGCGCGGCAGGACGCCGGGCACCGCCTCGGTGGCGAAATGGTTGCCGAAGCCACTCTGGTACTGCAGTTCAGTCATCGGTGAGGTTCCCCAGTGCTTGCAGGAAGGAAAGGCTCATACGGGCCTTGGGAAGCTGTCGGACGAAACCTTCCCCGTTCGGCCTGAGCCTGTCGAAGGGCCCAGCCCGAACGGGAGTTGAAAGTCCGAGAGCTTGGTCGGATGTCTATCAGTCAAGCTTGATGTTGTTGGCCCGGATCAGCGCGCCCCAGCGCGCGCGCTCGGCCTTGGTGTAGGCCGCCATCTGCTCGGGCGTGCCGGGCAGCGGCTCCAGCCCCAGGCCGTGGAAGCGATCCTTCACGGGCGCCGAATTGAGCGCCGCCTGCAGCGACTGGCTGAGCTTGGCGACGAAGTCGGCCGGCGTGGCCGCGGGCACCACCAGGCCCTGCCAGGCATAGGCCTCGAAGTCCTTGACACCCTGCTCGGCCAGCGTGGGCACGTCGGGCAGGGTCTTGATGCGCTGCGGGCTGGCGACGCCCACCGCGCGCAGCTTGCCGCTGAGCACGTACTGCTGGACGCTGGCGGTGTCGATCATGGCCACGGGGATCTGCCCGCCCAGCAGGTCCTGCACCGCGGGCGCGGCGCCGCGGTAGGGCACGTGCGTGAGCTTGAGGCCGGTCTTCTCGCGCAGCAGCTCGGTGGCGAGGTGGTGCGGGCTGCCCAGGCCGGCGGTGCCGTAGTTGACGCCTTCGGGCTGCCGCTGCGCCCAGTCGCTGAATTCCTTCCAGTTCTTCACCGGGACGTTGGGCGCGACCACCAGCAGCAGCGGGAAGCGCGCGAGCATGCCCACGGGCTTGAAGTCCTTCTCTGCGTCGTAGGACAGCTTGGCGAACAGCGCGGGGTTCGCGGCCAGGGTGGCGAAGTCGGCCGTGAGCATGATGTTGCCGATGTCCTTGGACTTGGCGACGTAGTCGGCGGCGATGTTGGTGGCCGCGCCCGGCTTGTTGTTGACGACGATGGTGCGGCCCAGCGTCTTGCCCATCTGCTCGGCCACCGTGCGGGCCACGATGTCGGAGCCGCCGCCCGCGGCGTAGCCGAGGGCCCATTCCAGCGGCTTGTCCTGCGCCGCGGCCGTGAAGGACAGCGCCGACAGCGCGGTGGCGCCGAGGGCGGCGAGCAGGTGGCGACGGATGTTGTTCATGCTTGTCTCCTGAGG
Organism: Pseudomonadota bacterium; assembly: GCA_023410975.1. Taxonomy (GTDB): domain Bacteria; phylum Pseudomonadota; class Gammaproteobacteria; order Burkholderiales; family Burkholderiaceae_C; genus Azohydromonas. Next base: position 1,022 of record JAEYPG010000745.1, on the reverse strand, counting down.
GTTGTGGTGATGGTGTTCAAGGGGTATCGGCGCCAGCGCGCGCCAAGGCCAGGGCCTGGCGCAGCACGTCCAGCCGCCCGATGTGGTTGGCCAGCAGCAGGATCAGCCGCGCGTTGAGCGCGTGGCTGGCCTCGGGGCCGAGATCGCGATGGGTGTCGATCAGCGCCTCGTAGAAGTCGTCGGGCGCATCGAGGTTGGGTTCGGTGACCAGGGGCATGGCGGCTCCTCGCGGGGACGGCGGTCGGGTCAGTGCAGCGCGCAGGCACGCGCCAGGGCGGCGTGGACGGCTTCGGGCGCCGGGTGGCGCCAGCGCGCGCAAACGTGCTGGTCCGGGCGCAGCAGGTAGGCGGTGCCGGGGCGCAGGTCGTAGCGCCGCGACAGCCATTCCTCGGGGTCGTTGGCGGGCTCCAGCACCAGCACCTTGAGCGGCAGCTCCAGCATCCAGTGCGGCACCGGGCCCCAGCACAGCAGCGTGAAGTCGGGGCCCAGCTCGCGCAGCAGCCAGGTGTCGCGGCCATCGATGCGCAGCGGCGCATCGGCCGCCGGCGCGCCCGGGCGCATCAGGCCCATGAACGCGTCGCGGTCCGGCGTGTTCAGCGGCGAGCCGTCCAGCGTGGCCGGCACCGACAGGCGGCCGCTGTTGACGATCTTGCGTGCGAATCCGTGCTCGCGCGCCAGCGCCAGCGTGGCGTCGCGGAACAGCCGGCTGATCTCGCTCTTGGGGGTGATGAAGTCGGTGGCGCGGGTGGAGTTGAGGATGTTCTCGTCCGCGGCGTGTTCGCGCTCGCGGGCGTAGCTGTCCAGCAGCGCTTCGGGCGACTGGCCGCGCAGCACGCGGTCCAGCTTCCAGGCCAGGTTGTCGGCGTCCTGCACGCCAGAGTTGGCGCCGCGCGCGCCGAAGGGCGACACGCCATGCGCGGAGTCGCCGGCGAAGAGCACCCGGCCGTGCCTGAAGCTGTCCATGCGCAGGCAGGCGAAGGTGTAGACGCTGGCCCATTCGAGCGTGAACGGAGGAGCGGGCG
>JAEYPG010000739.1 GCA_023410975.1 Pseudomonadota bacterium | reverse complement strand
CGCACGCCATCGGCGCCGAGACCCAGCGCCCGCTGGCGGTGGTGGTGATCGGCGGGCTGGTCTCGGCCACGGTGCTGACGCTGCTGGTGCTGCCCACGCTCTACGCCTGGATGGCGCGGCGCGAGGAAGCCAAGGGCATCAAGCCCGTGCTGATGGGCGGCCATCCCTGATGGCAATGCGCCGCCACGCCGCGTCCCGCCGGTGGCAGGCCGGCGTGGCGGTGGCGTTGGCGGCGGCTGCCGGCGCCGCCCCGGCGCAGACGCCCGTGGCGCAGGACGAGAGCCCGCTGCCGTGGAAGCTCACGGCCACGCGCCACTTCGTGCGCGGCGGCGCCGACGGGATCGACCTGAACCTGCGCTGGCGCCGCGAGGGCAGCAGCGCCTGGGTCGGGTTCTACGAGGACCGCGATTTCGGCCGCCAGGCCCGCGTCGGCTGGGACAGCCAGTGGCGCCTGGGCGGCGACGCGCTGCCGCTGTCGCTGCTGCCCTCGGTGCAGGCCGCCTCGCGCGGCTTCTGGGGCGGCAGCCTGGCGCTGCAGGCCGGCGAGCGCTTCTACGTGCAGGCCGGCATTGGGCGCACCAACCTCAAGCCCTACCAGAACCTCAACTTCGACCCCAACGACGCGCTCACGGCTGTGGTGGGGTGGCAGGGCGACGACGGGCGCGCGCTAGGCGTGACGGTGGTGCGCGACGACCGGCTGCACACCGGCCAGCAGCACGTGCACCTCACCGGCCAGTGGCCGCTGCCCGAAGGCCGGCGCCTGACGCTGGACCTGCTGCGCAAGCGCGGGCAGGGCGAGGACGGCGAGATGGTGCGCGCCACGGGCTTTACCGCCACGGTGGACTTCCCACGCTGGTTCCTGCGCGTGGCCTGGGACCCGAAGCAGAACTTCGGGCCGGACGACGTGCTGCGCATCGGGGGCGGGTGGCGCTTCTGACGGGGCTGCACGGGCGCAGCCGGACGGGTCTCGCCTCTTACAGCTCCAGGTGCAGGCGCAGCCCGATGAAGCGCGCCGGCCCGCGATCGGCGTTGTAGCCGGGGTTGGCGATGTGCTGCCAGTCCAGCCCCAGCGTGGCTTGCGGCATCAGCTGCAGGTTGTAGAAGGCCTCGACCACGCGCTCGGCGCCGTAGCGCAGCTGGCCGTCGCCCAGGAAGAAGCCCAGTCCGCCCGCGGCCAGGTAGGCGCGGTGCGGGCCCGAGAGGCCGTTGCGTGCCAGGGCCAAGCCCAGCGTGTCCTGGCCGCGGTTCCAGGCGCTGCCGCGCAGCAGCAGCCCCGCCGAAAGCGAGCGGTCGATCTCGGTGAAGGCGTAGGTTTCGGTGGCGCCGTCGCTGGCGCTGGCGCGGGCGAAGAAGCCCAGGTCCGGATGCAGCTGCTGCTCCAGCGCGAGGCCCCAGCCATGCTTGATGCGCTCGCCGTCGCGAACCGCGTTCAGGTCGGCCACGCTGCCGGTGGCGGCCGAGAGCGCCAGCGCGTCCTCGTAGCGCGCCATGCGGGCGCGGTTGCGGAAGGCCAGCAGCCGCAGCGCGCCGGGCTGGCCGGCCCATTCATGGTCGTGCTGCAGCTCGATCTGGTCGCCGTAGTGGACGCCGATGCGGCGGTCCAGCGCCTGCCCGTTGGGCTCTCTGGGCTGCAGGAAGCGGCCCGCGCGCAGCGCCCAGTCGCCGCCGCGCGCTTCCACGGCAGCGCCCCAGGTGTAGCCACGGGCGTCGGCGGCGAAGTCCCAGGCGCCGTGCGTGACCAGCGACCAGTTCAGGAACTGCGTGCGCGGATCGTGGCTGTAGGCGTTGGCGTCGAAGAGGTCCGTCACGGCGAAGTTGCCTGCCATGACGCTCAGGCGGCGCTGCGTGGTGCGCAGGGCGAACTGGTTCATGCCGGCCTCAACCTCGTCGGCCTCGCCGCCCAGGTCCAGCGTCTGGCGCAGGAACAGCCGTGCGCGGTAGAGCTTGGGGTCCGGGCCGGAGCTGCGCGCCATCTCGCCGTTGGTGAAGCCGCCCAGGCCCGTGAGGTTGGACAGCGGCACGCCGGCGGCCACCTCCGGGTTCAGCCACAGCTCGGTGCCGGGGCGGGGCTGCCAGCCCAGCGCCGCGGTGGCGGTGAAGCTGTGGCTGAGCTCGCGCTCGGCCGACAGGCTGTGCGGGCCGGCGTAGGGCGAACGCATGGCGGACTTGCGTTGCCACACGTAGGTGCTCTGGAAGCGTGCGTCCCAGGAGGCTGCGTCGCCACCGTCGGCAGGGGGCTGGGCCTGAGCGGAGGCCAGGGTCATGGGCAGCGCGGCCAGCAGCGCGGCGCGGACGGCGAATCGGAGCATGGGCAAGGGATGCGTGGCGTCGGGACGGAGCGGGGCGTGATGGTAGTCAGCGCGCATGTCGTCCCCATGACCGGGGTGCGGACGCGGCGGCTGAGACAATCGGTCGCATGAATGCCCAGGAAAGCCTGTTCGGGTCGGCTGCGCCCGCCGGGGCGGCCGCGGCGGTTGTCCCGCTGGCCGAGCGTCTGCGTCCGCACAACCTCGATGAAGTGATCGGCCAGCAGCACCTGCTGGGGCCGGGCAAGCCGCTGCGCCGGGCCTTCGAGACCGGGCGGCTGCACTCGATGATCCTGTGGGGTCCGCCGGGCGTGGGCAAGACCACGCTGGCACGGCTGATGGCGCAGGCCTTCGATGCCGATTTCATCGTCATCTCGGCGGTGCTGGGCGGCGTCAAGGAGATCCGCGAGGCGGTGGAGCGCGCCCGCGCCGCGCAGGCCAGCGCGCGCGCGGCGGTGGTGTTCGTGGACGAGGTGCACCGCTTCAACAAGGCGCAGCAGGACGCCTTCCTGCCGCACGTGGAGTCGGGGCTGTTCACCTTCATCGGTGCCACCACCGAGAACCCCAGTTTCGAAGTCAACGCAGCGTTGCTGTCACGGGCCACGGTGCACGTGCTCAAGGCGCTGTCCGACGAGGACATGCGTGCGCTCATCGCCCGAGCGCTCCAGGCACTGGGCGCGGCGCCGATGAGCGAGGCGGCGCAGGCGCGGCTGATCGGCTATGCCGACGGCGACGCGCGCCGGCTGCTCAATGCGCTGGAGAACCTGGTGGCGCTGGCCGGCGACGCGGCCGAGCTCGACGAACCGCTGCTGGAGCGCACGCTGGGCGAGCAGCTGCGCCGCTACGACAAGGGCGGCGACCAGTTCTACGACAGCATCTCCGCGCTGCACAAGTCGGTGCGCGGCTCCGACCCCGACGCCACGCTGTACTGGCTGGCGCGCATGCTCGACGGCGGCGCGGACCCGCGCTACGTGGCGCGGCGCATCATCCGCATGGCCGCCGAGGACATCGGCCTGGCGGACCCGCGCGCGCTGCGCCTGGCACTGGATGCGGCCGAAACTTATGAGCGCCTGGGCTCGCCTGAGGGCGAGCTGGCGCTGGCAGAGGCCGCGGTCTACCTGGCGGTGGCTCCGAAGTCCAACGCCGTCTACAAGGCCTGGGGCGCGGTGCGCGCCTTCGTGAAGCGCGACGGCACCCGACCGGTGCCCCTGCACCTGCGCAATGCACCCACCGCGCTCATGAAGCAGCTCGACCACGGGCGCGGCTACCGCTACGCACATGACGAGGAGGGTGGCTACGCGGCGGGTGAGCGCTACCTACCCGACGGCGTGCAGGAGCGCTTCTACGAGCCCGCGCCGCGCGGGCTGGAAATCAAGATCGGCGACAAGCTCGCCGAGCTGCGGCGCCTGGACGCCGCGGCGCGTGAAGATGACGACCGTTAAGCACTTTTGATGTAAGCGAAGTTTTCGCTACTTGACTCATGCCGCGAGGGCAACTCCCAGGCTGAGGGAGGGGGTGGCCCACCTACAATCCGCGGTTTTTCGGCGGCCGGCCCCGTTCACCATGGGCTCGGCATGGCCTGTGCGTATCCCCCGCACGGCCGCGACCCGGACGAGCCGAAAACAGGCGCCAGCCACGCGCCGGCAGTAAGCAGCAGGAGATCCCTCGGATGGACATTTTTCTTCAGCAGATCATCAATGGTCTGGTGCTGGGCAGCATGTACGCGCTGGTCGCACTGGGCTACACGATGGTCTACGGCATCATCAACCTCATCAACTTCGCGCACGGCGAGGTGCTGATGGTGG
>JAEYPG010000715.1 GCA_023410975.1 Pseudomonadota bacterium | reverse complement strand
CTGCGAGGCCGTGCCGGCGCTGGCGCTGCCCGCGCCCACCGGCGTGCCCGAAGGACGCGCCGGGCTGCGCCAGCTGCTGGAACAGGCGCCCGGTACGCAAGCCGTGTTCTGCGCCTCCGACGCGCTGGCGCTGGGCGCGCTGGCCGAGGCGCAATCGCGCGGCCTGCGCGTGCCGCAGGACCTGGCGGTGGCCGGTTTCGGCGACATGCCCTTCGCCGCCTCGCTCTTCCCGGCCCTGAGCACCGTGCGCATCGACGGCACCGCCATCGGCCGCCACGCCGCACGCTTCATCGTCGAGCGCGCCGAAGGGCGCGACGTGGGCGAGAAGGTGATCGACGTGGGCTTCAGCGTCATCCAGCGCGAAAGCACCTGAGACCAAAGACCCCACGCTGCGGGTAAACCCAGGTTTGGCATCGAATGGGTAGCGCTACCATAGCGCCCAATTTGGTAGCGCTACCAAAATGCTGCCGTTTTCAAGAAACCTGGAAAGCCGTGCCATGAAGCTCCCGCGCCGAACCCTCCTGGTCCTGTCCCTGGCCGCTGCCGCGTGCGGCGCGGCGCAGGCGCAGGGCTATCCGAACAAGCCGATCACCTGGATCGTCCCCTTCGCGCCGGGCGGCTCCACCGACGTGGTGGCGCGTGTCGTGGCGCAGGGACTGCAGACGGCGCTGAAGCAGACGGTGGTGGTGGACAACCGCGCCGGCGCGGGTGGCGTCATCGGCGTGCAGGCGGGGGCCAAGGCGGCGCCGGACGGCTACACGCTGCTGGGCGGCACGATCAGCACGCACGCCATCAACGCCACGCTCTACAAGAAGCTCCCCTACGACCCGGTGCAGGACTTCGAGCCCGTGAGCCTCATCGCCTACGTGCCCAACGCGCTGATGGTCAATCCGGCGCTGGGCGTGAATTCGGTGCAGGAGCTGGTCGCCTGGATCAAGGCGCATCCGAAGGACGCGTCCTATGCCTCATCCGGCGCAGGCACCTCCACGCACCTCACGGGCGCGCTGCTGGCCGACACGCTGGGCGTGCCCATGATGCACGTGCCCTACAAGGGCAGCCCGCAGGCGCTGCAGGACGTGGTGGCGGGCAACGTGCCGTTCCTGTTCGACCAGCTCACCGCCGGGCTGCCGCTGGCCAAGGGCGGCAAGTTGAAGGTGCTGGCCGTGACCTCGCAGAAGCGCAACGTGCTCGCACCCGAGGTGCCGACCATGGCCGAGGCCGGCATGCCGGGCTTCAACCTGGTGTCGTGGCAGGCGGTGTACGCGCCCAAGGGCACGCCCAAGGACGTCGTGCAGCGCCTGAGCAGCGAGATCGCCAAGGTGCTGCAGCAGCCCGACGTCAAGTCCAAGCTGGAGCAGCAGTTCGGCATGGAAGTGGTCGGCGGCAGCCCGGAGCAGCTGGCCGCGCTGATGCGCAGCGACATCCCGCGCCTGGGCGCGCTGGTGAAGAAGACCGGCGCCAGCGCCGAGTGAGCGCGGCTCGACCTTGATTTCTCAACACCGTTCGGGCTGAGCCTGTCGAAGCCCCGCCTCCCAACCGGCCCGCGAGCTCTTCGACAAGCTCAGGGCGAACGGAGGTCGTGAAGAACCCGAAGGACTTTCCATGAAGCACCGCGACAACCTCATCCGCCACGTCCGCGTCACGCCCATCGCCTTCCGCGACGGCCCGCTGCTCAACGCCAGCGGCATCCACGAGCCCTGGGCGCTGCGCGCCATCGTCGAGATCGAGACCGCCGACGGCCGCGTCGGCCTGGGCGAGACCTACGGCGACGAGCCCATGCTGCGCGCGCTGGAGACGGCCCGGCCGCTGCTGCTGGACCTGTCGCCCTTCGACCTCAATGAGATGGAGCAGCGCGTGCGCGCCGTCTTCAAGCCGGCGGCCGCCGCGGGGCTGAACGCCGGCGCGGTGGAGTTCACGCTGGCGCCGGGCTCGCACACCGCCAAGAACGCCGCCAAGGTCACCAGCGCCTTCGAGGTGGCGATGCTGGACCTGCAAGGCCAGCTGCTGAACGCGCCGGTGGTGGATCTGCTCGGCGGCGCGGTGCGCCCCTCGGTGCCCTACAGCGCCTATCTCTTCTTCAAGTACGCCGAGCACGTCGACAAGCCCTATGCGCCCGATGCCTGGGGCGAGGGCATCAGCCCGGCGCAGATGGTGGCGCAGGCCCGGCGCATGGTGGAGCTCTACGGCTTCCAGAGCATCAAGGTCAAAGGCGGCGTGTTCGAGCCCGCGCACGAGATCGCCACCATCCGCGCGCTGCGCGAGGCGTTCCCGAAGCACCCGCTGCGGCTGGACCCCAACGCCAACTGGTCGCTGGAGACCAGCATCCAGGCGGCGCCGGAGCTCGACGAGCTGCTGGAGTACTACGAGGACCCGACGCCCACGCTGGAGGGCATGGCCGAGCTGTCCAGGCACTGCCGCTCGCCGCTGGCGACCAACATGGTGGTGACGACCATGGACGAGTTCCGCCGCAACGTGGAGCTGGGCTGCGGCACGAAGATCATCCTGTCCGACCACCATTACTGGGGCGGCCTGCGCGCGACGCAGGCGCTGGGCCGCATGTGCGAGGTGTTCGGCCTGGGGCTGTCCATGCACAGCAACTCGCACCTGGGCATCAGCCTGATGGCGATGACGCACGTGGCCGCCGCCGTGCCCAACGTCAGCTATGCCTGCGACACGCACTACCCCTGGCAGGAGGAGGAGGTGATCGCCGGCGGCCGCATCGCCTTCCAGGACGGTGCGGTGGCGGTACCTGGCAAGCCCGGCCTGGGCGTGGAGCTGGACCGCGAGGCGCTGGCGCAGTTGCACGAGCAGTACCTGCGCTGCGGCGTGCGCAACCGCGACGACCTGAAGCAGATGCGCAAGTACCAGCCGGACTTCAGCGGGAAGAGCCCGCGCTTCTGAAGCTCCGGGGCATGGCCGTGAGGGCGGTGCCCATGCCATGAGGCACGCGGCTTGCCGTCATGGGGCGCCCGTGCCGCCCATGCTGCAAGGCGCGCGGGCACCTTTGCCGCGACCAGGCCGGCCTCGACCGGCTACGTCGCGATTCCTGTCTGCATCTGAACAAAACATCCCGAGGATTCCGCTCATGAACCTGAAGCACTTGCTCCCTGCCGCACTGATCGCCTCCGCCTTCCTCGCCGGTTGCGGCACCCTGGCCGGCAGCCCCGACCGCGCCGACGGCGCGCCGCACCGTACCGTGGGCGAGGCGGTGGACGACGCCAAGATCGTCACGGAGCTCAAGGCCAAGTACGCGGCCGACTCGGACCTGAGCGCCTTCAAGATCAACATCGATTCCACGCAGGGCTTCGTGCGCCTGAAGGGCGAGGTCAAGACCTTTGCCGCACGCCAGAAGGCCGAGTCCATGGCGCGCGCCATCTCGGGCGTCAAGTCGGTGGACAACCAGCTGATGATCACCGGCTGAGCTTCGCCTTAGGGCGGCTGTCCCGGCCGCCCGCTTGCCCGAAACGGCGCTGCAGCGGGCAGCGCCGTTTTTTTGTGTCCGAACCATGCTTCCCGGGCCGGCATGGCATGCAGTGTGCGAAAGGCGGTACTAATTCACGCCTGGGCGATTGCAAACAGCGGACGAACGGACCATGGAACAACTTCGCCCGATATATCACCATGAGAATTTCACGGTGACCTGCGCCGGTGGTCTGCAGCGCTCTCAGTACCTCCGTGATCGGTTGCTCATTCAGTGTCCGAAACGCATGAGGGGAAAGTCATGAGGATCGAGGGCCTCAGGCCGGAAACGCTGCTGGCTCAGGTGGCCAGCGAACAACAGCTTCTTGGTGGCGCCAAGGAGGGGCACCGCAACAGTGGAGGCGGCGTGCGCCATGCGCAGGCTGTCCCCCCGGCTCAGGCGCAGAGCGCCCTTTCGGTGCATCTGTCGACCGCGGGACAGGCCATAGCAAACGTGGTCGGTTCAGCGGGTTTGACGGCCACGGCCCGTGCGCAGGCCAGCTCATATGCCATGGACATCGGCTCGGATGGCAACGGCATGCTGCACCTGCCACAGCTTCACATGATCCAGAGCATCGTCGAGCAGGTCACCGGCAAGCGGATCGGCGTCTTCAACGGTATTGACCTGGGGCCCATGGCCCTGGTTGGCGGCAGCGCCGCATTGGTCAGCGAGCTGACCGGTGCCGGGTCGCAGTTCGCGCCAAGCCGTCAGTTGACCAGGTACACATCCACCGGCGCGGTCACGACCGGCGACGGATTGCGAGTCGGCTTCTCGGTGGTCGTGACGCTGGTGGGTCGTCCGCCGGAGGTCCATAGCGTTGACGTGAGCGTCAACCGGATCGAGGGCGGCGCGTCTGAACCGGAGCCGCAACCCGAGCCGAAACCGAAGCTGGAGCTGGAAGCGGCGCATGCCGGCCCCGCTTCGGACCTGCTGGGCCATGGCTTGCGCTTTGATCTCGGCATGGCCGCCGCCAACGGCACGGGCCGGCCACAGATGATCGGCAGTGGCATGGTGCTCTTCGAGGAGACCGCGTCCAAGGCCTTCACCGTGGACGACGTGAAGGCCGCGTTGCGCACCATCCAGATCATCTGATCCAGGCCGCCGGCGCCCGGTACCGGCAGCTCAAGATTCCCGGACATCTGCCGTTACTTACATGCACCAGAACCCATAAGGGAGGACGTGCATGAAGATCGCCAGTTCCAGCCTGCAGATGGCCGCGGCCCATGCCGAGAGCTACCAGACCACAGTGCGCGAGAGCTTCGAGGCTTGGGGCCCGGGCCGGCGCGTGCGCTACGACGCCGAAAGCACGCAGGCCGGCATCCGCCTCGATGTGGGCGCTGCGGTGCAGATCTCGAACGCGGGCCGGCTGGCCGCCGCCCCGGCCGCCGCGGCCCGCACCGCGCCAGCGGCGGGCGCCGCGGGTTGG
>JAEYPG010000691.1 GCA_023410975.1 Pseudomonadota bacterium | reverse complement strand
TTAAGAGTGAAGTAAATCCCGTTCGGGCTGAGCCTGTCGAAGCCCCCGGCGCAGCCGGCCCACAGGCCCTTCGACAAGCTCAGGGCGAACGGTGATCTTTCACTGACGACTTGGACTTGGAATCAGTCGTGCAGGTGCTCCTGCACCAGCTTGCGCACCAGGGGCAGGGCCGGCGCCTCGCTGCGGCCCGCGAGCGTGACCACGCCGAAGCGCGCCGAGGAGTTCAGGGCCGGCTGCATCGGCAGCTCGACGAAGTCCGGCGCCGCGGTGCGGATGGCGAGCAGCACGGCGTCGCTGGCGCGCGCCACCTCCACCAGGGCCGGGATGTCCTCGCTGCGCAGCGTGACGCAGCTCGCGGGATGCGCTCCCCGGCCGTAGCGCTCCACCAGCACGCGCGCCACCTCGTCGCTCAAGGGCGTGGAGGCGATCGGGTACTGCTGCACCGCCGCGAAGCGCAGCGCGCCCTTCCAGCGCGTGAGCGGATGCTCGGGCCGGCACAGGAAGGCGCCCCGCATCTCGGACACCGAGCTCACGCGCAGGTCCGGCGCGGGTGAGAGCGCGCGCACGTCGATCACCAGCGCATCGAGCCGGCGCTCGCGCAGGCCCTCCACCAACTGCTGGACCGGGCCGCGCGCGATGTCCAGCCGCATGCCCGGATGGCGCGTGGCCATCGTGCGCAGCAGCGGCACGGACAGGATCGCGCTCGGCCCCGAGCTCAGTCCCAGGCGGATGGCGCCGGTCTGTCCGGCGCTCATCAGCCGGCCGCTGGCGACCAGCTCGTCGGCCTCGAACACCAGCTGCCGCGCCCGCTGCACCGCCTCCTGCCCGAAGGCCGTGAGCTCGCTGCGGCGGCCGATGCGGTCGAACAGTGGCTGGCCCAGCTCCCGCTCCAGCGCCTGCACGCTGCGGCTGAGCGCCGGCTGCGTGATGCACAGCGCCTCGGCCGACTGCGTGAAGGAGCCGGTCTCGGCCAGGGAGATGAGGTGTCGGAGCTGGACCAGCGTCATGGACGCGGAACTTATCAGGCCGCCAGCGCCCCCGCGGGCACGGCTTCGCGAACTCCCAGGGCCTGCTCCACGCTGGCGCCCAGCAGCTCGGCCGTGGCGGCCGACAGCGTCCAGCCCAGGTGTCCGTGGCCGGTGTTGTAGAACACGTTGGCGCGGCGCCCGCGGCCCACGCGCGGCATCATGTCCGGCATCATCGGCCGCAGGCCGGCCCAGGGCACCACCTGGCGCGTGCTGACGCCGGGGAAGCATTGGTGGACCCAATCCACGAGCGGCTTGATGCGGTCGGCGCGGATGTTCTTGTTGATGCCGTTGAACTCCGCGGTGCCCGCGACGCGGAAGCGGTCCGCGCCCAGCCGGCTGGTGACGAGCTTGGTTTCGTCGTCAAGCAGGCTCACCGTGGGCGCGGCGGCCTGGCTGGCGGCGTCGAGCAGGTTGACGGTGATCGAGTAGCCCTTGACCGGGTAGACGTTGACGCGGTCCCCGAGCTGTGCCGCCAGCGCCCGGCTGCCCACGCCGGCGCAGACCACCACGGCGTCGAAGCGGTGCAGCTCGCGTCCGGCGCCTTGCCCCACTTCCACGGTGGCGCTGCGGCCGTCGCTGCGCACCTCGCGCACGTCCTGGCCGTAGAGGCCGTGCACGCCGCGGCGCTCGCAGGCCTGGGACAGGCCGTGCGTGAACTTGTGGATGTCGCCGGTGGAGTCGCTCTCGGTGTAGAAGCCGCCGTAGTAGCTGCCCGCCAGCGTGGGCTCGATGGCGCGCATCTCCCCGGGCGTGACCGCGCGCCGCGGCAGGCCGCCCTGGGCCAGCAGCTTCGACACCGCCGCGGCATGGTCGAAGCCCTTGCGGTCGCGGTAGATGTGCAGGATGCCCTGGCGCTTCAGGTCGAAGTCGATGCCTTCGGCCTCGGCCCAGGAGAACAGGTGCTCGCGCGCCTGGATCGCCAGCCGGGCGGTCTTGACGGTGTTGCTCTCGTAGCGCGGGATGCTGGCGATGAACTCCGCGAACCACGACAGCTTGTGCCAGCTGGGCCTGGGGTTGAGCAGCAGCGGCGCGTCGCTGCGCAGCATCCACTTCATGCCCTTGAGGAGGGTGGACCAGTGCGTCCAGACCTCCGCGTTGGAGGCCGAGAGCTGCCCGCCGTTGGCGAAGGAGGTCTCCATCCCGGCGTAGCGGTGCTTCTCGAACAAGGTGACTTCGAAACCACGGCGGGCCAGCGCATAGGCCGTGGTGACGCCGGTGATGCCGCCGCCGATGACTGCAATCGTCTTCATGGGAACAGGTTCCATACGTCTGGGGTTGAAGCGCGCGGCGCGGCCTTTCCGTGCCGCGCGCGCCCCCTCTGTTCGGAACCTGAGAGATTCACGGCCGGCGAGGCCGCTTGCTCCTTCGGTGTGCCGGATGACGAATTCCGGCCGCTCTTCAGAGTGTGGTGATCCCGACCGGTCCGGGTGCCTGAGAGTTTCCGGGGCGGTTGCTCCTTCGGCGCCCCGGCGCAGCCGCGAAGGCTGCCCGGGGACTCTCCCGATCGGGACTGGCCCCGCAGGGCCAGGGCTGCTATCAGAACACGTGCCGCACGCCGGCCGCAAGCGTGCTGGCCGTGCCGCCGGCGGGCAGCACGTTGCCGGGACCGAACAAGCCGCTGAGCGCCGCGGTGGCGCGGCCGTTGAAGCCGCCGTTCTCGTCCTTCACGTGCACGTAGCGCAGGTACAGGTCGCTGCGCTTGGACAGGGCGTAGTTGGCGCCGGCGTTGAGGAACTTCGTCTTGCCCTCCGCCTTGGCCGCGCCGGTGGCATAGGCACGGCCGTCGTCCTCGACGTAGCCGGCCTGGCCCACGAAGCTCCAGGCGCCGGCCGGCACCCGGGCACCGATGGCGGCGCCGCGCGTGCGCGGCGTGCC
>JAEYPG010000617.1 GCA_023410975.1 Pseudomonadota bacterium | reverse complement strand
GCTCCTGGCTGCTGCTGAACGCGCCCGGTGCCTCGCTGCCGGCGCGGGTGCGGCAGGAGCTGCGGGCGGAGCAGTTCCGCGCCGAAGTGCTGGTGGCGGGCGTGCAGCTGCTGCTGGTGGGCTTGCTGGCGGCGCTGGTGGACGCCGCTCCGCCGGGTTTCGCGCCCGACGCGCCGGTGCAGGCCGCGCCGCTGGGACTGAGCCTGTTCGCGCTGCTTGTGCTGCTGCGCCTGTACGCGGCCTGGACCGGCCAGCTCGGCCCGCGGCTGCTGGGGGCCGGCGTGGTGGCGGAGATGGGCGTGCTGATCGCCACGCTGTGGCTGCAACACCTGCAGTACGAGCAGCCGCCGCAACTCGCGCTCAAGGGCACGGCCTTCGCCTACGTCTTCGTGCTGGTGGGGCTGCGCGCGCTGCGCTTCGAGCCGCTGTGGGTGGCGGTGTCGGGCGGCACCGCGTTGCTGGGCTGGCTGGCACTGCTGGGCTGGACGCTGTGGAGCGCGCCGGTGAGCCCGCTCACCTGGGACTACGTGACCTCGCTGCGCTCGCTGCAAATCCACTTGGGCGGCGAGCTGGACAAGCTGCTGGCGCTGGCGCTGTTCACCGCTGCGCTGACGCTGGCCCTGGTGCGCGCCCGCGCGCTGCTGCGGCGCGCGCTGGCGCAGCAACGCGCGGCGGCGGACCTGTCGCTGTTCTTCGACGACGCGGTGGCGCGGCGCATCACGGCCTCGGAGGACGCGCTCATGGCGGGCCAAGGCGAGCTGCGCGAGGCGGCGGTGCTGTTCCTGGACCTGCGCGGCTTCACCGCGGCGGCGGCGCAGCTCGGCCCGCGGGGCGTGATCGCGCTGTTGGGCGAGTACCAGCGGCTGATCGTTCCCATCCTGCGGCGCCACGGGGGCAGCGTCGACAAATACCTGGGCGACGGGATCCTGGCGAGCTTCGGTGCGGTGGTGCCGGACCCCGCCTGCGCCGCCCGGGCACTGCGCGCGGTGGACGAGATCGTGCTGGCGGTGGACGGCTGGCGCACGCGGCGGCGGCAGGCCGGGCTGGTGGCGCCGGACGTGGGCGCCGGGTTGGCGACGGGGGAAGTGGTGTCGGGGATCGTCGGCGACGGCCAGAGGCTGGAGTACACGGTCATCGGCGACGCCGTGAACCTCGCGGCCAAGCTGGAGAAGCACAACAAGGCGCAGGGCACGCGGGCGCTGGCCACGCGCGAGGCCTACACGCTGGCGCGGGCGCAGGGCTATGAGGGTGAGAAGCGGCTGTGCGCGGGCGCCGCGGTGGGCGGCGTGGGGCGGCCCATTGATCTGGCGGTGCTGGCGGAAACGAGCGCCGCACCGTGATTCGCGGCTTCAATCCAACTGAAAGATCACCGTTCGCCCTGAGCTTGCCAAAGGAAGGGCCTGTCGGCCCGTTGTGCCGGGGGCTTCGACAGGCTCAGGCCGAACGGGCTCTCCTTCGATGCCCATAAAAGAGCTGGATGGAATCAGAGCCGGAAATGAAAAAAGCCAGCGCAGTGCGCTGGCTTTTTCGTTTGGTGCCCAGGAGAGGACTCGAACCTCCACGGAGTTACCCGCTAGTACCTGAAACTAGTGCGTCTACCAATTCCGCCACCTGGGCAGGTGTTCGTCTCAGAAGCTGCGCAGTTTAGCAGCGTTTTTAGCGACTACGCAAGCGTTTCTATCGATTTTTTTGTGCGGTGGCCGTTTCGCCGAAGCCGGTGGCCTCGTCGAGACGGCCACGGTAGAGCGCGGCCACCAAGTCGGACTGCGTGACCATGCCGACCAGGCGCCGGTCGGCGTCCACGACCGGGATGTGGTGCAGCCCCAGGTCCGACAGCAGCGGCACGAGCTCGACGATGGGCGTGTCCACGCCGGCGGTGTGCACGCGGGCGGTCATGATCTGGCCCACCGCCTCGGGCTTTTCGGTGTGCGTCAGGCCGCTGGGGCGCAGGAAGTCGCGCAGCCTGTGCGACCAGCCCTCGTGGCGGTCCAGGCCAGCGTGCTTCATGAAGTCCACCAGCGTGAGGATGCCGATGACGTGCCGGGCCCGGTCCACCACCGGCAGCGCCTTGACGCGGTGGCTGCGCAGCTGGTTCCAGGCTTCGTGCAGCGGGGTGCCGAACTCCACCGTCACCATGTCGCGCGACATGATGTCGCCACAGCGGATCACGCCGAAGCGGCGCTGGTAGGCCTGGGCCTCGGCCTGGTGCAGCAGGCTTTCCAGGTCCTCGGGGTCCACGTCCAGCACCTGCCCGTAGCGGTGCAGCACCACCTCCAGGTCCTCGTGCGTGAAGCCCAGGCGCTGGTTGGGCGCGGCGTCGGCGGTGCCGTGTCCGGGCACCGGCGGCGCCGCGCGGTGCGGGTAGGCGCGGCCGGTGACGTTGTTGTAGAGCACGGCCGCCAGCAGCAGCAGCGCAGTGTTCAGCCCGACGGGCATGAAGACGAAGCTGAAGCCCTGCGCCTGCAGCGCCGAAGCGCCGAGCACGGCCGAGACCGCGATGGCACCGCCCGGCGGGTGCAGGCAGCGCAGCGTGAACATGGCCAGCAGCGCCAGCATCAGCGCCAGGCCCGCCGACAGCGGCGTGGTGCCCAGCGTGAGCGCGCAGGCCACGCCCATGGCGGCCGACACCATGTTGCCACCCAGCACCGGCCAGGGCTGCGCCAGCGGGCTGGCCGGCAGCGCGAATAGCAGCACCGCCGAGGCGCCCATGGGCGCGATCAGCCAGGGCTGGCCGGCGGCGAGCATCGAGCGCGCCATCAGCGCGGTGGCCAGGATGCCGACCAGGCCGCCGGCCGCGGCCCGCAGCCGTTCCCGAGGCGCCACGTCCATGCGCGGCGGCAGCAGTCGTTTCAGGGAGGAAAGACGGGGAGAGGGAGTGGTGGTGAGCGACGACACGGACTTCTAGGTGGGGTCGGCGAGGGCGGGAGTCTGCGCGATGCCCTAAGTCGGTGCAGGCGCAAGGGCAGGAAAGGGCAGGGCACCCCGCCCTGCCCAGGGCTGACCCGGGTCAGGCTGCCTCTTCCAGCGCCTCCAGCGGCCCGAAGAACTCCCAGCGCAGCCGCTCTTCCGGCACGCCCAGCGCCAGCGCCAGGCGGCGCACCTGCTGCATGAAGGGCTTGGGGCCGAGGAAGTACAGGTCCACATCGCGGTCCGCGGGCAGGTGCTGCACCAGCACTTGGCTCGTGAGGCGGCCCACGGCGTGCGGCTGGTCGCCCGCGCGCGGCTCGTCGTACAGGAAGAAGGCCTGCACGTTGGGGTGCTCGGCTGCCAGCGCCTGCACGCGCTCGCGGAAGGCGTGCACGCCGCCGTGGCGCGCGGCATGCAGGAAGTGCACGGGGCGGCCGGTGGCGGCCACCGTTTCCAGCATGCTCATCGCGGGCGTGATGCCCACGCCGCCGGTGATGAGCAGCAGCGGGCGCGTGGCGTCGAGCTTGTCCAGCACGAATTCGCCCGCGGGCTGCTGCACCTGCAGCTCCGTGCCGACCTGGGCGTGGTCGTGCAGCCAGTTCGACACCTTGCCGCCGGGCTCGCGCTTGACGCTGATGCGCCAGGTGTCCTGGCCCGGCGCACCGGAGAGCGAGTAGTTGCGCCGCGTGGGCTGCCCGTCGATGTCCAGCACCAGCGTCAGGTACTGGCCGGGGTGGTACGCGGGCAGTGCGCCGCCATCGACCGGGGCCAGGTAGAAGGAGGTGATCAGCTCGCTTTCCACTTCGCGGCGCGCGACGCGGAAGGCGCGCGTGCCGCGCCAGCCGCCCACGCGCTCCGCGTTGCTGGCGTACACCTCTTCCTCGGCCTGGATCAGCACCTGCGCCAGCGCACCGTAGGCCTCGGCCCAGGCATTGATGATGTCGTCGGTGGCGGCTTCGCCCAGCACCTCGCGGATAGCGCGCAGCAGGTACTCGCCGACGATCGGGTAGTGCTCGGGCAGTACGCCCAGCGCCACGTGCTTGTGGATGATGCGCGGCAGCTCGCCGGCAATCTTGTCCAGGCGGTCGATGTGCGCCGCGTAGGCCAGCACCGCGTGCGCCAGCGCGCGCGGCTGCGAGCCATGTGCCTGGTGCGCCTCGTTGAAGAAGGCCTTCACTTCCGGACGCTCACGGAACATGAGCGGATAGAAGTGCTTCGTGATCGCCTCGCCGTGCTCCTGCAGCACGGGAACGGTGGCTTTGACAAGTTCAATGGTCTTGGCGGACAGCATGAGAAGGTCTCCAGTGCAGAACATTTGTTCCATATCAAATTGCGGGCCAAGCCGCAGGTGTGCGCCAAGTGCTTGATTCATCTCAACTCCCCGCCCGCAGTGGTCTTTTTCACCCGGGTTAACACGTGGTCGAATAGACCACAATGAGGTCATGAAGACACAGGTGACAGGTGCGGTCGCGGAGGACGTGCGCTACGCCGAGCTGCTGGCCGCGGTGCGCGGCATGGCGCAGGCGGACGCGGCGGCGCTGCTGCGGCTCGAAGGCGAGGTGCTGGTGCCGGTGGCGGTGCAGGGCCTGAGCGAGGAGGCGCTGGGGCGGCGCTTCCTGGTGCAGGCGCATCCGCGGCTGGCGCTGCTGCTGCGCAGTCCGCAAGGGCAGCGGCTGCCGGCGGACTGCAGCCTGCCCGACCCTTATGACGGGCTGGTGGCGCACCAGCCCGAGATCCTGCCGGTGCACGACTGCATGGGCGCGCCGCTGCGGCTGGACGGCCAGATCTGGGGGCTGCTGACGCTGGACGCGCTGCAGCCCGGCCGCTTTGACGCGGTGCAGGCGCAGCTGCCGGCGCTGGCGCGGCTGGTGGAGCAGGGCATCGCGGCGGCAATGACCATCCGCGCGCTGGCCGACAGTGCCGAACAGGCGTTGGCACGGGCCATGGCGCTGAGCGACGACGGGCAGCGCGCGCCGCGCGAGCTGCTGGGCCGCAGCCCGGCGATGCAGCGGCTGCAGCGCGAGATCGCCACGGTCGCCGCCTCGGAGCTGACGGTGCTGATCCTGGGCGAGACCGGCGTGGGCAAGGAACTGGTCGCGCGTCGGCTGCATGCCCAGTCGCTGCGCTACGCGCAGCCGCTGGTGCAGGTGAACTGCGCGGCGCTGCCGGAGACGCTGGCCGAGAGCGAGCTGTTCGGGCATCGCCGGGGTGCCTTCACCGGCGCGACACAGGCGCGTGCGGGCCGCTTCCAGGTGGCCGATGGCGGCACGCTGTTCCTGGACGAGGTGGGCGAGCTGTCGCTGCCGGTGCAGGCCAAGCTGCTGCGCGTGCTGCAGAGCGGCGAGGTCCAGCGTCCGGGCAGCGACGAGGTGGTGCACGTGGACGTGCGCGTGATCGCGGCGACGAACCGCGACCTGGCGGCGGAAGTGGCGGCGGGGCGCTTCCGCGCCGATCTGTACCACCGGCTGTCGGTGTACCCGTTGCGCGTGCCGCCGCTGCGCGAGCGCGGGCGCGACGTGCTGGTGCTGGCGGAGAGTTTCCTGGAGGAGAACCAGCACCGCCTGGGCGCGCGCAACCTGCGCCTGTCGCCGGCGAGCAAGGCGCTGCTGCTCCAGCCCGCCTGGCCGGGCAACGTGCGCGAGCTGGAGCACCTGATCAGCCGCGCCGCGCTGCGCGCGCGCATGGAGCCGGGCAAGGGCCGCTGGATCGCGATCGAGCCCCGGCACCTGGTGGGCGACGCGGACATCGCCGGCGCCGGGATGCCGGGGGCGGCGCCGGCTGCGGCGGGCAGCCTGGAGACGGCGGTCTCCGCCGTGCCGGGACAGACGCTGCGCGAGGCCACCGACGCCTTCCAGCGCGCCTGGATCGAGGCCTCGCTGGCGCGCCACGGCGCCTCGATGGCCGCGGCGGCGCGCGAGGCGGGCATGGACCGCAGCAATTTCCACCGGCTGGCGCGGCGCCTGGGGCTGGCGGCCGGGCGCTGCGGCGCGCTTGGCTAAGCTCGCGCGCATGGGCAAGCAACACAGCATTCGTCAAGGTGCCCAGGGTCCGCGCGAGCGCTGGAGCCTGGACGCGGGCAGCGGCGACGTCGCGCGGCTGGACATTCCGGCCGACGCGCAGCGCGAGCGCCAGTTCGAGATCGACAGCCGCTTCGTGGTGCGCCGCCGCGCCGATGCCGACGAGGCATGGCACGAGCTGCGGGTGTCGGTGGACGGCGCGCTGCGCTGGTCGCGCCGCGTGGACAGCGCCGAGGGCAGCGATTCGCTGGACTACCGCTTCAGCGTGCGGTTGCCCGCCGGGCGCCCGCTGCGGCTGCTGGCGACCACCGCGGTGCAGGGCGTGCAGCGGGTGTCGCTGGTGTTGGAGGCGTGGGAGGAGTAGGAAGCGCCTTCAGGGCAGCCCGCGCTGGCTGGCGAGCACCGCGGCCTCGGCGCGGCTGCTGAGGTTGAGCTTGCGGTAGATGGCGCGGATGTGCTCGTTGAGCCCCGGGAGGCGCAGGCCCAGGAGCCCGGCGATTTCCTTGAGCGTGAAGCCCTTGCTCAGCAAGGTGAGCACTTCGTTCTCGCGCGGCGTGAGCTGCTCCTGCGCCTGGTGCGGCTCCAGCGCGATGCGCCCGGGGGCCGCAAGCGCGGTGGACGGCGCGCCGACGCGGAAATGCGACAGCATCCGCCGCGCGATGGCCGGCGACAGCGGCGGTTGCCCGCGCACGGTGCGCTGCAGTTCCTCCACCAGCAGCTCGAAGCGGTCTTCCTTGAGCAAATAGCCCTCGGCGCCGCACTGCAGCGCGGGGAACAGGTGCTCGTCGTCCACGTACAGCGTGGTGGCGATGCGGGTGGCAGGGTAGTCGGCCAGCTCGGCCAGGAAAGCCAGCCCCTGGTTGTCGGCCAGCTCCAGATCGACGAGCACGAGGCGGAACGGCTCGCCGCCGTCGTTGCGCAGGTGGGTGCGTGCCGACTCCAGGTTGCCGGCCTCGGTGATGCCGATGGCCTCGCTGAAGCTCTCGCGCACCACGCGGCACAGGAAGCTGCGCGCAACCGGGTTGTTTTCCAGGATCAGGACCTTGACGGCCATGGAGACGGCTCCCGCCCAGTGAGAGAAGCCGCGCGCCTTGACAGGGATCGCGGCGTGAAGAAATGCGGCCGTTATGTTGTTGAAATTATCCTAACACCCGCTAACCTTGCGCCGGCCCGACCGGCGCCATGTCCGGCCCCGGGCTGCCAACTCCGGCGCGCTTCGCGGGCCCAACCCAAGCAATACCCGATGCGAATCCTGATCGCCAACGACGATGGCTATCTTGCGCCTGGACTGGCGGCCCTTGTGGCTGCCGTGCAGGACCTCGGCGAGATCGACGTGATCGCGCCCGAGCAGAACGCCAGCGGCACTTCCAATTCGTTGAGCCTGCACCGGCCCTTGTCGGTGTTCAAGGCGGGCAACGGCTTCAACGTCGTCAACGGCACGCCTTCGGACTGCGTGCACGTGGCGCTCACGGGGCTGCTGCCGCAGCGGCCCGACCTGGTGCTCTCGGGCATCAACAACGGCGCCAACATGGGCGACGACACGCTGTACTCCGGCACCGTGGCCGCGGCCATGGAGGGCTACCTGTTCGGCGTGCCGGCCATCGCGTTCTCGCAGACCGAGCGCGGCTGGCACCACCTGGAGAGCGCCGCTCGCGTGGCGCGCGCCATCGTGGACGAGGTGCTGCGCCAGCCCCCGGCGCCCGTACCGTGGCTGCTCAACGTCAACATTCCCAACCACCCGGAAGCCGAGCGGCTGCCGCGGCTGGTGACGCGGCTGGGCCGGCGCCATGCCAGCGAGCCCGTGATCCGGCAGAACAACCCGCGCGGCGAGCCCATCTACTGGATCGGCCCCGCGGGCGACGCGCGCGAGGCGGGCGAGGGCACCGACTTCCACGCCACGGCCAGCGGCTGCGTGTCCATCACGCCGCTGCAGGTGGACCTCACCGCGCATGCCACGCTGCCGGCGTGGCGCGCGGTGCTGCAGCGCCAGTCATGAAGCCGCGCGGGCCGCGCTTCCCGATTGGCCTGGACCGCGTGGCGCCCGGCGCGCAGGCCCGGGGCGTCACACAGCGTCCACAGCGACCGGTGCACGAGGCCGCCGCCGATGCCCGCCGGCACAGCGCGCCCAGCGGGCTGGGGCTGGACTCCGGCGCCGTGCGCGCGCGCATGGTGCAGCGGTTGC